>JAGGWH010000118.1 GCA_021157585.1 Bacteroidales bacterium
ACTTTGGATTTTTATCCGTTGATCCTGATACCGGAGAGAATTTATTTGGTGCAGGTGCTGTTTTAATGATTATAGGCTGGATGATTTTAGGAATTTTAGGCTCTTATGGAGTTGCTTGGTTTGGTATTCGTATGAATACTTTAGCAAACTCTCGTATGGCTTTTGCTTCCCTTGAAAGAAAACCAATCAAATTATTAAATATTCCTCTGAATGCAGGAATGAGTATAGGTGTTGTCCTAATCTCTTTAGAGCTTACCATGATGCTCATTATTTTAATGTTTGTTCCCGGTGAGTATGCCGGTGCCAGCTTTATTGGTTTTGCCATTGGTGAATCTCTTGGTGCTTCGGCTTTACGTATTGCCGGCGGTATCTTTACTAAAATTGCTGATATTGGTTCAGATTTAATGAAAGTAATCTTCAAAATTGGCGAAGATGATCCTCGTAATCCCGGTACTATTGCCGATTGTGTTGGTGATAACGCCGGTGATTCTGTTGGACCTACTGCCGATGGTTTTGAAACTTATGGTGTAACAGGTGTTGCATTAATCTCTTTTATACTTTTAGCTATTACTAATAATCCGCATTTACAAACACAATTGTTAGTGTGGATTTTTGTTATGCGTATTTTAATGATTATTACCTCTATTGTTTCTTTTTGGGTTAATGGAGCCATAACAAAAGCAAAATACAATGATGTTGATGATTTGGATTTTGAAAAGCCTTTAACTTCTTTGGTTTGGATTACCTCAATATTTTCTATAGGTGTTACTTTCCTTGCCAGTTATTTTTTGATTTCAGATTTACCAAATGATTTGTGGATTAGTTTATCTGTAATTATCAGTGCAGGTACATTAGGTGCAGCCTTAATTCCTGAGTTTACAAAACTGTTTACCAGTCCTAAGTCAATCCACGTAAAAGAAGTTGTTGAAGCTTCTAAAGAAGGTGGAGCTTCCTTAAATATTCTTTCAGGTTTAGTAGCCGGTAATTTTAGCGCGTTTTGGCAAGGTATGGTATTTTTCTTCTTGATGTTTATTGCTTATTTTGCTTCCACTTTTGGTTTGGGAGATATGATGATTTATCCATCTATTTTTGCTTTTGGTTTGGTTGCTTTTGGTATGTTGGGTATGGGTCCTGTAACTATTGCTGTTGATAGCTATGGGCCTGTAACAGATAATGCTCAGTCTATCTATGAGTTATCTTTAATAGAAGAAAATAGAGAAGCTGTTACCGCCGAAATTGAAAAAGATTTTGGTTTCACTCCTGATTTTGAAAAATCGAAATACTATTTAGAGGCAAATGATGGAGCCGGAAATACTTTTAAAGCAACCGCAAAACCAGTTCTTATTGGTACTGCAGTAGTTGGATCAACCACTATGATATTTGCCCTTATTTTAACTATACAGCATACTTTAGGTGTGGAACCTTCATCTGTGCTGAATTTACTTAACCCATATACAATTTTTGGTTTCTTATTGGGCGGTGCTGTTATTTATTGGTTCTCCGGAGCCAGTATTCAGGCTGTAACTACTGGTGCAAGCCGTGCTACAGCATTTATTAAAGACAATATTAACCTTGACCCTAATGCTCCGAAAAAAGCAGATATTAAGACGTCAAAAGCTGTTGTTCAGATTTGTACGCAATATGCGCAAAAAGGGATGTTGAATATTTTTATTGCTGTATTTAGTTTCTCTTTAGCATTTGCCTTCCTTTCTGCTCCAACAGAAAATTCCGTACTCCCTGTTTCTTTATTTATTAGCTATTTGCTTTCTATTGCCTTCTTCGGATTGTATCAAGCCATTTTTATGGCCAATGCGGGTGGTGCTTGGGATAATGCTAAAAAAATAATCGAAGTAGATATGAAAGAAAAAGGAACTCCATTGCATGACGCTTCTGTTGTAGGAGATACTGTTGGTGATCCGTTTAAAGATACTTCTTCCGTTGCGCTTAATCCTGTTATTAAGTTTTCTACTTTGTTTGGATTATTGGCAATGGAAATTGCTATTTCTCCTGCATTTACAGGAATAGCTATTTATTTGGGTCTTGCTTTCTTAGCTGTTGCACTTTATTTTGTGTACAGATCATTCTATAAAATGCGTATTAATAACTAATCGTATTGATATTATAAATCTAAGGGCGACTTTATTTAAGTCGCCCTTTTTTAATGCTTAATAAAGAATAATTAGCAAAGAAATTTTATTGTAAATACCTTGATATGCAGCTCTGTATGCTATGTAATTTTGATTAATACTAAACTATGTTAATCATTTCACATTTTGTCGTATTTAAACTTTTTTTAGCTTAAAGATTTATACCTTTGCTACGCAAATTTAATTAACATTCACATAGTTCTATTTAATTTTAAAAAATGATAAGCAATAATTTTGAAGCTAGACATATAGGCCCGAGAGCTAATGAAATAGCCGCAATGTTGAAAAAAGTAGAGGCCAACTCATTGGACGAACTAATTGAACAAACGCTCCCTAAAGGATTACAATTAGAAAAACCACTTAATTTACCGGAAGGGATGAATGAATACGAGTATATTCAGCATCTTAAAGACTTAGGAGCGAAAAATAAATTGTTTAAAACGTATATCGGAATGGGTTATTATAATACCATCACTCCGGCAGTTATTCAGCGTAATATGCTTGAAAATCCGGGATGGTATACATCTTATACTCCTTATCAGGCAGAAATTTCTCAAGGTCGTTTGGAAGCCTTGTTGAATTTTCAAACTTTGGTTTCTGATTTATCGGCAATGCCTTTGTCAAATTGTTCTTTACTCGATGAGGGAACATCTTCTGCCGAAGCAATGATAATGTCTTTTAACGCTCGTCCTCGTGCTATGGCAAAAACTGGAGTGAAAAAATATTTTGTCGATAATCAACTTTTCCCTCAAACTAAAGCGGTTTTAGAAACACGTTCTAAGCCTTTAGGAATAGAATTGGTTTATGGTGATTTTGATTCTTTTGATTATAGTAAAGACTTTTTTGGTGCTATTGTACAATATCCAAATGATAAAGGAGAAGTAAAAGATTATAGTCGGTTTGCCGAAAAAGTACATGCTCAAAATGGAGTATTAACTGTTGCCGCCGATTTGATGAGTCTGGTTCTTTTAACTCCTCCCGGTGAATGGGGCGCAGATGCTGTTGTTGGTTCTACACAACGTTTTGGTATTCCAATGGGCTATGGTGGTCCACATGCCGGTTTTTTAGCAACTACCGAAAAATATAAAAGAAATATGCCCGGTCGTATTATTGGGGTGTCAAAAGATGTTTACGGACGACCTGCTTTACGTATGGCTCTGCAAACACGTGAGCAACATATTAAACGCGAAAGGGCGACTTCAAATATTTGTACAGCTCAGGCGTTGCTTGCTTCTATGGCGGCAATGTACGCCGTTTATCACGGTCCTGAAGGAATAAAAGCTATTGCTGCTGATATTCATCAAAATGCTGTGGCTTTAGAAAGTGGTTTGGAAAGCCTTGGCTTTAAGCAAAGCAATGAAGTCTATTTTGATACTTTGAATATTGTTGATGTTGAAAATATAGATACTATTCGTGAATTGGCTGAGGAACGAGAAATCAATTTCCGCTATACAGAAAATACCATTGGGATTAGTATAGACGAAACAACTAGTATTGAAGATTTAAACGATATTCTTGAAGTTTTTGCTTTGGTAAATAACGAGAATGAATCTATAGCAATGGACGATGAGGTGATGGAGGGCATTATTCCTGAGGCTTTTAAACGAAAGTCAGTATTTCTTGAACATCAGGTTTTTAACAGCTATCATTCCGAAACGGAAATGATGCGATATTTAAAAAAACTTGAGATTAAAGATTTGTCGCTTAACCGTTCAATGATTCCTTTAGGATCTTGTACTATGAAATTAAATCCAGCGGTGAGCATGTTCTCTTTGAGTTGGCCGGAATTTGGAGCTATTCATCCTTTTGTTCCGGTAAACCAAGTAGAAGGTTATCAGGAGCTGATTAAAAATTTAGAAAGCGATTTATGTGAAATTACGGGTTTTGCTGCAATGTCGTTTCAGCCTAATTCTGGTGCTAGTGGAGAATATACGGGTCTTTTAGTAATTAGAGCGTATCATCAAAGTCAAGGAAATTTCGATCGTAAAGTTTGTTTAATTCCATCATCGGCACACGGAACTAATCCGGCAAGTGCTGTTATGGCAGGCTTTGATGTGGTGGTGGTAAAAGCCAACGAAAAAGGAGAGATTGACATGGACGATCTTAAAGCAAAAGCCGAAGCTAATAAAGAAAAATTAGGTGCTTTAATGATAACTTATCCTTCTACTCACGGTGTTTTTGAAGCTTCTGTTTTAGATATTATGGATATTATTCATAATTATGGTGGACAGGTTTATATGGATGGTGCAAATATGAATGCACAGGTTGGTTTAACTAATCCTGGTCGTATTGGTGCCGATGTTTGCCATTTGAATCTTCATAAAACATTTGCTATTCCTCATGGTGGAGGAGGCCCTGGTGTTGGTCCAATTGGTGTTGCTGAACATTTAAAACAATTTCTTCCCGGAAATCCTGTTGTTGAAGCAGGTGGAGAAAATGCAATCTCAGCAGTAGCATCTGCTGCTTTTGGTAGTCCAAGTGTTTTACCCATTTCTTATGCTTATATTAAATTATTGGGTGGCGAAGGTTTAACAAATGCTACTAAAATGGCAATTCTTAATGCAAATTATTTGAAAGATTCACTAAAAGAAGATTATCAAATATTATATACCGGCGAAAATAATCGTGTTGCACACGAAATGATTTTGGACTGTAACAGCTTTATGCACTCTGCCGCTTTACCTGTTATTGATATAGCTAAACGGTTAATGGATTATGGATTCCATGCTCCAACAGTAGCCTTCCCCGTTCACGGAACTTTAATGGTTGAGCCAACAGAGAGTGAGCCTCTATCTGAGTTAAATCGTTTTATCGATGCTATGCATTCTATTCGTGAAGAGATTCGTGAAATAGAAGATGGTAAAGCTGATAAGGAAAATAACTTAATTAAAAATGCTCCTCATACAGCCGATTTAATAGCTTCTGATGAATGGGATTTTCCATATTCACGTAAAACTGCAGCTTTTCCAAGACCATGGTCTAATGATGATAAATATTGGGCTCCGGTAGGAAAAATTGACGATGCTTATGGCGATAGGAATTTATTCTGTACTTGTGCTCCCGTGGAAAGTTATGAAGAGAAATTTTCTATAAAGACATTAAACTAATTGTCTTTTTAAGATAGATTAAAGCCGATTTTTGAATCGGCTTTTTTAATATATACCGGATTTTGTAATCCTTATTCTAAATGCTATTAGGGATGAAAATTTGGGTTAAAATTATTTTTAGGCAGTTTGCTACATTTTTGTTTAATTTGTAATAATTAGAACAAGGTGATGAATAAAATATTATTTTCGATAATTGTAGTTGCTATTTTTGCTTTGACTAACTCGTGTAAAAAAACATTAGATCCATCTAATAATGATGGAATATCATTTCTTGTAAGATTGCCTTCTATTGCTCAGGCTAGGTTTGAAGCTCGATGTGTTTCGGAAGATATTTTCTTAGACCAAGTTAAAATTCAGAGTCCAAGTGCACTATATGTTAGCGAGGAGTTTAATCATCAAAGAATAGCAAAAAATGAATTTTTTTTCTTTGGAAATAATGATGCTGAGGATGGTTTGTGGCTAATTACATTTGTTGGAACAAGCGCTATAACAAATAAGGAATTTAACATAATAGTTCCTTATGAGATACTAATTGCGGTGGATGATACAGATGAATAATTTATAATGGTAAATAAAACAAAAGAGACAACTCGGGATAAATTACATCAGATTATATTTGAGGCAGATACCCCGTTGGGTAAAATGTTTGATATTTTACTTTTGGTGTTTATTATGCTTAGTGTTTTTGTTGTTATGATTGATAGCGTACCACAAATTCACAGCAAAATGTCTGATTTATTTTATGGTATCGAATGGTTTTTTACCATTGCTTTTACTATTGAATATATTCTTCGGATATATACTGTTAATAAGCCTTTTAAAAATTATATCTTTTCTTTTTATGGCATAATAGATTTGCTGGCTATTCTTCCTACTTACCTGAGTATAATAATTGTTGGAAGCCAATATTTAATGGTTATTCGTATTTTTCGTATGATACGTATTTTCAGAATATTAAAACTCGGACGCTTTGTTGGTGCTACAGAATTACTTAAAAATTCTTTTATGGCAAGTCGCCATAAGATATTAGTATTTCTTGAAGTTGTTATGACCGTTGTGTTTTTGATGGGCTCTTTAATGTATTTGATTGAAGGTCCGGAGAGTGGCTTTACCAGTATTCCGCGCGGAATATATTGGGCGATAGTAACTCTTACAACTGTTGGTTATGGCGATATAGCCCCCGTTACGATTGCAGGACAATTTATAGCTTCAATTGTAATGATTTTAGGTTATGCTATTATTGCTGTCCCCACCGGAATAATTACTGTTGAAATGCAAAAAGCAGAAACTAAAAGTCAACGGTTAAACACTCAGGTCTGTGATAATTGCTACTTTGATAAACACGATGATGATGCTAAGTATTGTAAACGTTGCGGAACTAAGCTTTAGAAGGATTTCTAAATAATTTTCATTCAAATATCTTTTGAATTAAAAAAATATATCTTTGCCGACTAAAAAAAAAGTTGATGATTAGGCATTTAAATCTTATGAATTTTGACGATGAGATTTCTCAAGGTATAGTTCTTGTCGATTTTTGGGCTCCCTGGTGTCAACCCTGTTTAGATCAAAATCCGGTTTTAGATGAAATTGCAAAAGAAGTTGCCAATATTGCCGATGTTTTTAAAGTTGATGTTAACGATAATAAGGTAATTAGTAATAAGGAGGGGGTTAGAAATATTCCTTTACTTATTCTGTATAAAGATGGTAAGGCTGTAGCTCGTTATCAGGGTATTCAATCAAAAGAAATTATTATTAAGTCTATTTTAAAACTAATATAAAATTTATGATATTATTAGAAGCAAATTTAAAATTAATTTTACCCGTAGCTCTTTTAGGAGTAGTGGTTATATTTTTAATATATCGCATGTACAAAATGCGAGATTTATTGACTTCTGGTGATGCTCCTGAATCCAGTGTGCATACTTTGATTATAACAGATACTAATTTTGATAAAATAATTTCCAAAGGAATTACTTTAATTGATTGTTGGGCTCCGTGGTGTGCTCCCTGTAGAATACAAGGTCCTATCATTAACGATTTAGCTAATGATATGGCAGGGGAAGTCCAAATAGGAAAATTAGATGTTGATCAAAATAAACGTGTAGCAGCAAAACTGGCTATTCGTAATATACCAACCATTTTTATTTTTAAAGATGGAGAAATGCTTAAGCAGTTGGTTGGTGTTAAACCAAAATCTATCTTACTTAAAGAAATCAAAAATTATCTTTAAATCAGGCACTTAGATTAGAGGACATTTTAAAGGAGGAATAACGGAATGTTAATAAACCTTAATTTATCGAATTTTTACAATTGTTATTCTAATAACGATTGTATTAATTGCAAATTAATTTACTTTTGTCACTTCATTATTGTGATTTTATCATAAACGAAATTTTTTTAATTATGTCGTTAAAGCAGAAATCTTTGGATTTGAAGCATCGTATGAGAGAAGCTCTTTCCGGTGGTGGTTCAAAGGCCATTGAAAAACAAAAAGCAGGTGGTAAGCTAACTGCTCGAGAACGTATTATAGCTATTCTTGATCCTAAATCTTTTCATGAGTATGATCTATTTGTTGAGCATGCAGCAAGAGATTTTGACATGGATAAAAAATATTTAGCCGGTGATGGTGTTATTATTGGTACAGGATTAATATACGGACATCCGGTTTGTATTTATGCTCAGGATTTTACCGTTGCAGGAGGATCTTTAGGATATGCTCATGCTAAGAAAATTACTAAAATCATGGATCAGGCCATGAAAATGAAAGTGCCTTTAATCGGAATTAACGATTCTGGTGGAGCACGTATTCAGGAAGGTGTAAATTCTTTGGCAGGTTATGGAGAAATATTCTATCGTAATACTCAGTCTTCAGGAGTTATTCCGCAAATTTCTGTTATTCTAGGGCCTTGTGCCGGAGGTGCTGTTTACAGTCCGGCATTAACCGATTTTGTTTTTGTGGTTGAGAAGATTTCTAAAATGTTTATTACCGGTCCTGAAGTTATCAAAACAGTATTAGGTGAAGAAATTTCTATGGAAGCTCTTGGTGGAGCAAGAGTTCATGCCGAGAAAACTGGCAATGCTCATTTTTATGCCGAAAGCGAGCAAGAGTGTTTTGATCAGATAAAACAACTTTGTACTTATATTCCTTGGAACAATACTAAAAAAGCTGATAGTTTCCCAAAGAAGCCACCTAAAACACGTTTATATAAGATTGACGATATAATGCCGAGTGACCCTCGCCAGCCTTATGATGTTCGTCATATTATTAAATCTTTGGCTGATGATTCCGAATTTTTTGAAGTTCAGGCACTTTGGGCAGCAAATATTGTTATTGGTTTTGCTCGTATTGATGGTCAGACAGTTGGTATTATTGGAAATCAGCCACTTGTTTTGGCAGGTGTATTAGATGTAGATTCCTCTGATAAAGCTGCTCGTTTTATCCGCTATTGCGATGCATTTAATATTCCACTTTTAACTTTGGTCGATCTTCCGGGTTATTTGCCCGGTGTAGATCAGGAGCATGCAGGAGTAATTCGTCATGGTGCAAAAATATTATATGCTTATTCCGAAGCAACAGTGCCTAAATTAACTGTTATTATGCGTAAAGCATATGGTGGAGGATATATTGCTATGTGTTCTCATCATTTACGTGCCGACTTTGTTTTTGCTTGGCCAATGGCCGAAATTGCTGTTATGGGTCCTGAGGGTGCTGCAAATATTATCTTCAGAAATGAAATTAAAAATGCAAAAGATCCTGATAAAATTCGTCAAGAAAAGATAGAAGAGTATAAACAAAAGTTTGCTAACCCGTATGTAGCCGCTGCTTATGGATATGTTGATGCTGTTATTGAGCCATCCGAAACACGTAAGATGTTGATACATGCTTTGGAAATTTCTTCTTCCAAATCAGTTGTTATTGCAGATAAAAAACATGGTGTTCCACCATTTTAATCTTTAGATTATGGCTAAGAGAAAAAAGAAGATTAAAAAGGTAAATGCTGAAGAGAAATTTGATGCGTTTTATATCGAGAATTCAGTGTACTATACTCGTATCCCCGATTCATACAAAAATCGAGAGAGTTATAAGCCGCTTAATACTAAGGTCTTATTAGCATTTATTCCGGGTACTATTCGTGAAATGCAAGTGAAAGTTGGAGATGCTGTTATACGTGGAAATAGACTGATGATTTTAGATGCTATGAAGATGAATAATGAAGTTAAATCTTTTGTAGATGGAAAAGTAAAGGCAATCCATGTAAAAGATGGTGATATGGTGAGGAAAAATCAACTTTTAATTGAATTTGAATAAAAGAAAACTAAACTAAACAACTTCTTTATTTAAAGCGTATTTATAGTTCTGCTGTATATACTTTTTCGTTATGACGAACGTTGTGAAATATCTGACTAAAATAGAGAAATATATTTTTCGATAAGGAGGTATTAATCTTATCTTGTTGATAATAAATGCTATAGTTGTAAACTTAACCCGTTTTAAATAACTCTTACTCCTGTCTTTTATATTTCTCTATTGTTTTATAGAATTTACTTGGAGAAACATTTTCCATCATTTTAAAAACGCGTAGAAAGGAGCCGTAGGAATTAAATCCTGAGTCAATAGCAATTTGCTCAAAATTAGATACTGTTTCTTTTTCTTTAGCTTGAGTAATAAGCTTTTTAGCTTCTTGTATACGGTAGGAATTAATTAAGGACCGGAAATTCATACCAAATTGCTTGTTAATCTCTGCCGATAAATAGGTGCGATTGGTTTTAAAAGTATTGCACAAATGGTAAATATTGATATCTGAATTTAAATATATTTTGCTTCTCATTAAATAGTCTTCTATATCTTTTTTCAATATTCGAACATCTTCTTTGAAATTTTCTGTTTTGACAATTTCTGCTGTATTGTACACCTCTTTCTGACGAAATCCATATAAACCCAAGATGTAGAAAAATGCTCCAAATGTAAAATAAGATACAGCTATTAATAACTCATGTGATGCTAAATTATTATTTCGCATATAATGAATAACAATATTTAATATAGCTACGCCAAACAATAAAAATCCTATGCCTTTCACCCAATTCAACTCTTTGGTATAATCGGTTGGAAAAATATTTAATATCAGAACTCTGTATTTTGAATAGCATCGACTAATCAAAATCAGATAAAAAATGGAGGATAAAAGATAATATAAGCGTCCGAAACCAAAAAAGTAATAACCAAATACAAATTTACTCCCCTCTAATAGTTTTCCATTTAGTAAATTTATCATAAATCGCTTTTCCTCTTCATCATTCATCCATATTTTGCTGATAATTAAATAGATGATAGATAGTAGTATAGGCATGGCATAATGAATAAAATATTTCCAATTATATTCTACTTTTTCTGCTGTGATTGTACGGAAATAAAGATAAAAGAGAGGAAATAGTAAAGGTACTGCCAAGGCTTGAATAGGAAATAAGACGGTATAGAAATCGAGATGACCCTGAAATTTAGCATAGGTCATAATATAAACAAAACTTGCTGCTGCCATCAAAAGCATTAAATGACGCTTAATGGGTTTTTTATGCATTCCTGACATGACCATCGCAATTAACCACGATAAGGGGGCATATACAGAGAATAATAAGGCGGCAATTTTTATCTCAAACATCGTTTTTACTAGTCAAAACAGCAATTTACTTTACAAAACAGCAATTTATTTGTATTTAAAGTTGTGTAAAACAAGCCTTTGTAAAGTATTGCTATTTCGTATAAAGATATTGTTTTTTTGAACACTAGCAAATATATCTCTTTTTTATGTTTGAATTTGAAAGGGCAGATTTAAAAACTCAGAACTCCTCGCCATTGTTTGTCATTATTTAACGTTAATTATTATTCATAAAAACAAAAAAACATGGAAAAGAAATTTTATTTTTTAATTAGTCTATTCTTGCTTTTGGGCTTTACTTCTTTTGCTCAATTTCAGGAAGTAGCGCAACTTTCGGAATATCCTGTGGTTGCCCATAATTCTTATGATAAATTTGGTGATGCAGTGGCCGTTGATGGAGATATTGTTGTAGTTGGGAGTGTTTCCCGTGAAGATAAAGGTGCTGCTTACGTTTTTTATAATAATGCTGGAACGTACGATACTTTAGCAATTCTAACAGCTTCTAATGCGGCTATTGATGATGAGTTTGGTAGTTCGGTGAGTATTTCTGGCGATGTTATTATTGTTGGAGCTCCAAATAGTGATGTAGGAGGTGCCAATTCAGGTTCAGCTTATATTTTTGAAAAGCCTTTATCAGGTTGGGAAGATATGACTGAAACAGCAATAATTGCTGCATCAGAGACTGATTTTGCTGATTATTTTGGTATTTCAGTAAGTATTTCTGGTGATGTGATTGTTGTTGGAGCGGATTATATGGCTTCCGATGGTGCCGCCTATGTATTTGAAAAGCCAAGTTCAGGAGGCTGGGTGACCACATCAACACATAATGCAAAATTAATATCTTCTGATATTGGTTATGGTGATCATTTTGGCATTTCAGTAAGTATTTCTGGAGATGTAATTGTTGTGGGTTCCTATCAAGATGATGATGGAGGTAATGGTAGTGGTTCTGCTTATGTCTTTGAGATGCCTTCTACTGGTTGGGAAGATATGACTCAAACCGCTAAATTACTTGCTTCTGATGATGATGCAGGTGATAATTTTGGGAAATCTGTCTGCATTTCAGGAACTACAATTGTAATTGGAGTTTTAGGTAAGGATTATGATCGTGGTGCAGCGTATGTTTTTGAAAAACCAACTGGTAGTTGGATTAATGCAACTGAGACTGCCAAATTAACGGCTTCCGATAGAAATGGAGGTGATAATTTTGGGAGTTCAGTAAGCATCTCAAGTGACATTATTGTTGTTGGGGCAATTTACGATAACAGTGATAAAGGTTCTGCTTATGTATTTGAAAAGCCTTCAGGAAGTTGGGTTACAGCTACTGAAACAGCAAAGATAACAGCTTCAGATGCTGCTGACGGCGATCAGCTTGGTGTATCTGTAAGTATTTCTGGCGAACGAATTGCGATAGGAGCTAATAGGGATGATGATCACGGTAATTGGAGTGGCTCAGCCTATATTTTTGATAAACCTTCTGGTAGTTGGGCTAGCGATACCGAGACCGCTAAATTATATCCTCGAAAATATATTTCAACAAAGAATTTTAAGATGGGTGGCGCTGTGGCTCTTGAAGGCAATATAGCTGTTATTGGTAATGATTTTGACTATGGGAATTTTGTTGAAGTTTTGGAATTTGATGGTCTTAACTGGACGAAGATAGCTGTTTTAAAACCAAGTGATGGTGCCCATGGGGATAAATTTGGTTTCTCTGTAGATATAAATAACGATATTATTATGGTTGGATCCTATATGCATGCAGGTACAGGAGCTGCTTATCTTTTTGAAAAACCATCAACAGGTTGGGAAGATATGACAGAAACAGTAAAATTACTTGCTGATGATGCTGCCGCCGATGATTATTTTGGTTATTCTGTAGCATTAGGTATTGGTTCCTTAGGGACTACTGCTGTTGTTGGTGCTTGGAATGATGTTGTAGGTGCAATCCAATCAGGATCAGTTTATGTTTTTGAAAAATTTGGTGCTGAATTGTCTAGTATGTCGCAGTCTGGACAATTAACAGCTTCAGATTTAAGTACAGCAATTTATTTTGGGCGTTCAGTAAGTATTCAGGATGCTACGATAGCTGTTGGTTCATCCAATGCTTATGATGCTGGTCATGGTACACGTCCGGGAGCCGTTTACGTTTTTGTAAATACGGGTTTAGCTTGGGGTAATGATACAGAAACAGCTAAACTTCTTCCCTCAGATGGAGGAGATACAGATTATTTTGGAAATTCGGTTAGCTTTTCAGGTGATGTAATTGTCGCAGGAGCATATAATGATGATGATAATGGATCAAATAGTGGTTCTGCTTATGTTTTTGAAAAACCAATATCAGGTTGGGCTAATGCTACTGAAACAGCGAAACTAAGGGCTTCTGATGCCGCATCTTCTGATGAGTTTGGATGGTCTGTTAGTATATCTGGTAATAACGTTGTTGTAGGTTTAGGTCTCTATAGTAATTCTCAAGGAGCAGCTTATGTATTTGAAAAGCCTTCAGGAAGTTGGACTACAGCTACTGAAACCGTGAAATTAACAGCTGCTGATGGAGAATCTAATGACGCTTTTGGAAGCGCTGTTGCTATTGTAGATAATTATATTCTTGTTGGAGATTCTGAAAATGAAGTGGATGGATCGGCACGTGCTGGTTCCGCCTATCTTTTTCAAGCTCCAATAACATGGACAGGTGCAACTTCTGCCGTATGGAATACCACTACAAACTGGGATTTTGGAGTTCTTCCTCAAGATTATGATGATGTATTTATTGACAATGCACCAGCAAATCAACCAGAAATTACAGCTTCGGCAGATTGTTACGATATTGAACTGGAAGCAACGGCCACACTTGGTTTAGTATCAGATGCTTCATCTACAGGCTCTTTAATTATTGGAGGAGCTTATACTGGAGCCGCAGATGTTGAATTTCAACGCTATATGGTGGGTAACGAATGGCACTTAACGGGTTCTCCTTTTAGTGATTACTTGATTTCTGATTATATCTCCTCATCAAATTTAGTGAATGATGCTACAAATTATAAAATGAAAGATTATGTTGAAAGTTCTGACTCTTGGGCTTCTGATTATTTAGCAAGTGCAGCTGGAGTTATGGTTTTGGGTAAAGGCTATGTTGTTAAAAATGCTACAAGCGGAACAGCCTATTTCCAAGGCACTCCAAATACAGCTACTGTAAATGCAACGCTCACGCGTGATGGAAATGGTTGGAATCTATTGAGTAATCCATTTACAAGTGCTATTGCGGCTAATATAGACGGAGGTGCAAATAATCTATTAACGGATAATACTTCTGTTTTAGATCCGAGTTATACAGCTTTGTATATTTGGGATGAAGCTTCAACGAGCTATAAAATTATTAATCATGTTTCTAGTAATCCTGCTGAAGAATTTGATCAAGATTATTTACAAGTTGGACAAGGATTTTTTGTGAAATCAGTCAGTGGGGGAGGCAGTTTTACGATAACTCCTTCTATGCAAAGTCATCAAATATCTTCTGCATTTAAGAAGATAGCAAATACATCTTGGACAGGAATTTTACTTAGTGCAGAAACCACAGAAGCAAAAACAAGCACACAGGTTTCTTATCAAGAAAGTATGACTAGAGGTTTGGATGTTGGTTATGATGCAGGTTTATTCAATGCAAACCCAAATTTTGCTCTTTATAGCCAATTAGTGGATGATAATGGTGTAGATTTTATGGTGCAATGTTTACCCACTGATTACGAACATTTGATTGTTCCTATAGGACTTGATGCAGAGGCAGGAAGTGTTATCACTTTTAAAGCAGAAGTAAGCAATTTGCCCGAAGATTATGTAGCTGTTTTAGAAGATAGAGAACTGGGTGTTTTTACTGCTTTTGAAACAGAGCAAAGTGTTTATACAATTACTTTGGATGAAGCCAATACAGGAACAGGTCGTTTCTATTTGCATACAAGTTTTAAATTTGCGCTTGCTGCAGCCGATTTAGATCGACTTAACTTCAGTGTGTACGCTCAATCTGCTAATAATCAACTTTTGATTAATGGAAGTATAGAAGAAAATACAACTGCAAAGGTTTATGATATCCAAGGAAAATTGGTAAAAAGCTTTGATCTGCAATTAGGCACCCAAAATCGTTTGATGTTTAATGAGCAGTCGGGTATTTACATTATCCAAATTAGCAATAGCAAAGGTATTGTGAGTGAGAAAGTAAATTGGGTGAAGTAAGGAAAGGATAAGGTGATGAAGTGGAGAAGGGGTGAGCATATATTGCCATTTCTTCTTCATTTCAAACATCACCCATTTACATCGACTCGTCGGTTGACGGAGAGATATCTTTAAAACATAACAAATGGATTTCTCTCTTCGCTTGAATGACAGAATGGAAATAAAAAGAAAATAAAGGTAAAATAAAGAAATAGGCAAGGAGTTGGAGTTTATTCCATGTTTTTCTGACTTTGAGCCTGTTTCAAATAAAATAAAGAAAAAATGAAAAATCAAAATAGCAAACAAAAAAAGATAACTCGTAAAGAAGCTATAAAGAAAGTTGGTACTTATGCTGCGTTTACGGCATTAGGAACAATGGTATTATTAAGTCCAAAAGCATCACAAGCGGGCTCAACTACACCTGAAGCTCCTAAGAAGGAGAAGAGATAATTGGCTTAAAAATTACCCCCATGCCTGATTAGGCAATAAATTTGCGCATAAACCGGTAGGATAGGGGTCTGCCGGTTTTTTAAGAAATTGAGCAAAGTGGAAGGGGATAACCATCTTGTTTAGCCGATTGTAATCAATCGGCTTTTTTGATATAAAAAAACCGATAAGATAATCTCTTATCGGTTTGTATCGTAATGAACGGGTTTCTTACAAAAGAGGTTCTAATTTTCCTACAAGTACTTGTTTTGGAACAGCACCCACTTGTTTGTCAACTATTTCTCCATTTTTAAAGAATAAAATAGTTGGAATATTTCTGATGCTATAACGACGAGCAATTTCCGGATTATTATCCACATCGAGTTTCCCAACAATTGCTTGTCCTTTGTATTCATTTCCTATTTCTTCTACAATGGGACCTACCATACGGCAAGGGCCACACCAAACTGCCCATAAATCAACAATTACGGGAACGTCTGATTTTAATACTAATTCGTCAAAATTTGCATCGGTAAATTCAAGTGCCATGTTTTCTATTTTAAGATATTTTTAAGGCTCAAAGATAGAATATTTTTGTTTTCAAAAAGCCCGAAAAAAAGGATTATTCTTCAATTGTTCTCATCAGGTTTATCATTTCAATGGCAGTAACTGCAACATCAAAACCCTTATTCCCCGATTTGGTGCCAGCACGCTCTATGGCTTGCTCTATACTGTCGGTAGTTAAAATACCGAAAATGACCGGAATCCCCGTTTCTAAAGAGACATGTGCAATACCTTTTGATACTTCTGCTGAAACATAATCAAAGTGTGGAGTAGCTCCACGAATGACGGCTCCCAAGCAAATAATGGCATCGTATTTTTTTGTTTCGGCCATTTTTTTTGCTACAAGTGGAATTTCAAATGCACCGGGAGTCCAAGCTATTTCGATATTCTCTTCAGAAGCGCCATGTCTTTTTAAAGCGTCGAGACTACCGTCTAATAGTTTGCTTCCGATAAATTCGTTAAAGCGACCAATAATAATCCCAAATTTATGATTACCAGCTTGTAAATTTCCTTCTAATGTTTTCATTTTTTTTATTTTTTTAATTTTGTTTTTTCAATATGTAATCCGTGTAAGATATGTCCCATTTTCAGGGCTTTAGTTTTCATATAAAATTGATTTTTTTCGTTGTGATTCATTTCAATATGTACTCGTTCAACAATGTTAATTCCATAATCTCTAAGAGCATTAATCTTATCGGGATTATTTGTCATTAATTTTATTTTTTGAACGCCCAAATAGTTCAGAATTTCACCGCTTATGGTGTAATTGCGCATGTCGGGAGCAAATCCCAAGGCTTCGTTAGCTTCTACGGTATCCATTCCGGCATCTTGTAATTTATAGGCTTTTAATTTATTCATTAAGCCAATGCCTCTTCCTTCCTGACGGAGATAAATTAAAACTCCTCTTCCTTCTTTTGCAATGCGTCTCATCGCTTCGTTTAACTGTTCGCCACAATCGCATCGTAAAGAGCCAAAAACATCTCCTGTCAGACATTCGGAATGCATCCTCACTAAAACGGGTTGATTGTCTTTAATATCTCCCATTACTAATGCAATATGCTCTTTTCCTGTTATTTTATGCGTAAAACCATAGGCTTGAAAATTACCGTGTTTTGTGGGCATTTCTACTTTAGTTATAAAATGAGCCATGCTTTCTGTTTTCCTGCGGTATTCAATTAAAGAGGCAATACTAATGAGTTTTAGATTGTGCTTTTCTTTGAATTTTATAAGCTCGGGAAGTTGTGCCATATTGCCGTCTTTATTCATTATTTCGCAGATAAGACCTGCGGGTTTTAAACCCGCAATACGAGTTAAATCAACAGCTGCTTCTGTATGACCTGCACGCTCAAGAACGCCATTTTCTTTTGCAACTAAGGGAAATATATGCCCGGGTCGATTAAAGTCGACACCTTTAGAAGCAGGGTTTAGCAATTGCTCAATAGTAAATGCACGTTCAAAAGCTGAGATACCTGTTTTGGTTTCTTTTGCATCTACAGAAACAGTAAAAGCTGTATTATGTGGATCGGTATTGTTTTGCACCATAGAACCAATTCCTAATGCGTTTAATCGGGCGGAAGTCATTGGAGTACAGATTAGTCCTCGACCGTGAGTAGCCATAAAATTGACAGCCTCAGGAGTAGCAAATTCAGCAGCCATTAATAGGTCGCCTTCATTTTCTCTGTTTTCATCATCAACAACAATGAGCATTTTGCCATTTTTAATATCAGCTAATGCTTCTTCAATAGAGTTAAAATGTTTGTTCATTATAAATATCCGTTTTCGGCTAAAAAGTCCATATTTACTTTGGAAGGTTTAGCTTGAGTTAAATTTTCTTTTTTATCTATGTTTAAAAAGCGCATAATATATTTACCAATCATATCGGTTTCTAAGTTGACAAAATCGCTGATGCGTTTTTTAAAAAGTGTTGTTTCTTGCGAAGTATGAGGGATGATACTGACTTGAAATTCTGTGTCTCCAACATTGATAATGGTTAATGAAATACCATCAATAGCAATAGACCCTTTGTTTAGCATTTGATTAAGTAATTCTTTAGGTGCTTCTATGCTAATTATTGTTGCAATATCTTCTTTTTTAATGTTGCCTATTTTGCCTATTCCATCTATATGACCGGAAACGAGATGTCCTCCAAGTCGGTCGGATAATCGCATGGCACGTTCTAAATTTACGGAGTCGCCCAATTTTATTTTGCTGAAATTTGTAAGCTTTACGGTTTCAGCCATAATATCTACGGTAAAGTTTGAGTTTGTTCGCCCAATAACAGTGAGACAAGCGCCATTTGTGGCAACAGAATCCCCGAGCTTTATATCGCTTAAAATCTTTTTTGCTTCAATGCTAAATTGATAGGAATTAATTCCTTTTGCGATCTTGCTTATTTTTCCAATTTCTTCAATTAATCCGGTAAACATTAGGTATAGGCTTCTATTAATAAATCGTTTTTAATTCTTTTATAGGAAAGGTTTTTTAATTCGATGACTTCGCTTAAACTTGCAAAGCCATCACCTTCCATTCCTGTTTTTGCGCTTTTCCCTCCAATTAGTTTTGGAGCAAGAAAAGCATAAACTTTATCCACTAGTTTTTCTTTGGCAAAACCGAAGTTTACGGTTCCTCCGCCTTCAACCAATAAGCTGTCGATTCCTTCGTCACCTAGTTTCTCAGTGAGAAAATTCAGATCGATTTTTCCTTCTTTTTTTGGACAGACAAGTACTTTAACTCCAAGATTCTCCAGCTGTTTTATTTTTATTGATGGTGCTTGCTTTGTTGTGGCAATCCAAGTTGGTGCAATACTGATATTTAGAATTTTGG
>JAGGWH010000119.1 GCA_021157585.1 Bacteroidales bacterium
GATAACGCAAGGTTTTCTCAATCATATTTGGAACATCCAAAGTATACATCAAAGAACGTAAACCATCACTATTAAAGGCTTCCAACTCACCAATAACAGGAAACTCAATAATTTCTCCATCGGTTAGAGCGGCTTTTGTAATAACCTGACCATCGACAATAAAACGGGCAGGACGTGTATATTCTTCAATCACGTCCACAGGAGAAAATGGAGCTTTATATTCCCAAGGCAATTCGCGCTTAACGGGCAATCCTCCAACATAAATTTTAATGTCTTCCGTTTCATCAAGCAGTGTTACACCATAAGCTGAAAGCAAATTACTCATTCCGGGAGCTACACCAATATCTGAAATAACACAAACGCCTTTTTCTTTTGCCAGCTCATTCAAATCAAACATATTCTCAGGATAAAAAGCAATATCAATACAGTCCTTCCTTGAGTTAATTATACGTCTTAAACTTTCAAAACCCATAAATCCGGGCGTTGCATTAATCACGAAATCAGCATCTGCAACAACTTGCTCAATGGCTCCTACGGCTGATAAATCCATTTTCCTTGCTTGCACACCAGCAGCTCTCAATTTCCCAAAATTCTGATCGTTAAAATCAACAGCTAAAACGTCAAACTCTTTTCCTTTGGCTAAATCTAAAGCCATTGGAGCGCCCACTAAACCAGCTCCTAAAACAATAACTTTCCTCATCAAAATATTTTTCATTAAAAATACAAAAATCTCCAGTAAACAATAAAATATTTTTTGCGACTCAAGTGTAACAATTCGTATCTTGATTGGTCATTAATACAGATGTTGTTCAGCAAAACAAAATATCGCGATATCCACCATCACCTGATTGCCAATTGCAAAAAAGGCAACCGGAAAGCGCAAATCGAAATTTACAAGCTCTATAATAAGGCGATGTATAATTCAGCACTACGCATTCTGAAAAATCAGGCTGATGCTGAGGATGTGATGCAAGACTCTTTTTTGGATGCTTTTACACGTATTCATCTTTATCGAGAAGAAGGAAATTTTGGAGGATGGCTAAAAAGAATAGTGATTAATAATGCAATAGATTTTATCCAAAAACGAAAGCCAACAAACGAATTAGACGAAAGTCAGATTTTACTGACGGATGAACAAGAAGAATGCATAGAAAATGATTGTCGATTAGAAGATATAAAAGAAGCCATGAAAATGATTAAACAAGAATACCGTATTATAATTTCGCTTTACCTCTTTGAAGGCTATGATCACGAGGAAATTGCGAGTATTCAAAACATCAGCTATGGCTTATCGCGAACGCGCTACTCTCGGGCACGACAAAGTCTTTTGAAAGTTATTCATCAACTTCAAACAGAAAGGGAAATGAAATGGGCTTAAATAATTTAGAAAACAAGATAAGGGAAAACAAAATGTTTTTCGACGAAGAACCTTCAGTAGATCATCTTGAAAAATTTCAAGCAAGATTAGATAAGATAGAAAATCCGAAGAATATCCATCATGGATTTTTATTTACTTCAACTAAAACCTTTGTTCTTGCCGCTTCGGTTACCATTTTCTTACTCATTGCCATATTTGCTTTATTAGAATCACCTGATATTGAAGCACAACCACAACTTTCTGAAGAATTGATGCACGTAAAAATGTATTATAGCTCTCAGACTAATTCTAAAATTGAAGAAATAAAAAACTGTGCAACCAAAACAACAGAAAATGAAATGCTTTTTGAAACAGCAGAAAATCGTTTATACAAATTAGACAATAACACACTGATATTAGAAGATAAACTTGGTCAGGCAAAAGGAAATAAACAGCTCGAGAGTGCTTACATTCAAAGTCTTAAAGCTAAATCGGAAGTGGTAAATCAAATTTACGCTCAACTATGCGAAAACAACACAAATAATATTATTACCCAATAAAGAGAAGGAGGAAAATTATGAAGAATATACAAAACAAGCTAAAAACGCTAAGTCTAAGCATTATTATGTTATTGCTTATGAGTACCAATGGATTTGGAACAGAATATACCAAAACCACAACTAAAAGTTTTGATGTTAAATCCGGAGTTTTGCTCGATATTAAAACCGAATTTGGAGATATAAAAGCCTATAACTGGGATAAGAAAAAGATAAGTATCGAAGCAATCGTTACCGTTGAAGCAAGTACACAATCTAAAGCTGACGATCGTTTTGAAAGAATAAGACTAAAGATTGACGGGACCAAAGATTTGGTAAGTATTATCAGCAGTATAGAATCCGGGTTTTTTGGTAAAAACAACAATAATATTAGTATTGATTTTATTATTTATTATCCTTCTGATAGTCGTTTGAAACTGAATATGGAATTTGGCAGTGCTTTTTTTGAAGATATAGAAGGGGCAACAGATGTTGATATAGAATACGGGAATTTTAATGCTAATAATCTAATTAACAGCAATAATCAAATAGAAATAAGTTTTGGTAGATTTCAAGTCTCAAAAATAACAAAAGCCAATATTGAAATAGATTATGGCGGATGTGAAATAGAAGAAGCAAATACTCTCGATCTCCACACATCTTTTTCTGGCAATGTAAACATCGAAAAAGTTGATAATTTAACATTAAAATCGGCTTACGATAAGCTTAGTATTGGAGAAGCAAAAAATATAGTTGGCAGAATAGAGTTTACAGGATTCAGACTGGATTATCTTGAAAATAGTATAAAAATGAAATCTGCTTACGGAAGTTTTAAAGTGTATTCTATTGCTCCTGACTTTGAGTTAATTGACTTAAATAGCGAATTTTGCAGCTTAAAACTTTATGTTGATGAAAACTCAAATTTCAGTTTCTATACTGATGTTGAACTTGGCTCTTTTAATTATCCAAAAGAAAAAATCACAATAACAACTTATCAAAAAGATATCACTGATTTAAGCGTTGAAGGCTATTTCGGATCTAAAGAAAAAATAAAAGGCAATATGCGTTTATCTGTTGATAATGCAAGTGTTAATATTAATATTAAATAATTCAAAGCATGAAAAAATACAGTTTAAGTATCGTATTTCTGTTGTTTGTCATCTTTCTTCAGGCAGCAAATACCGAGATACAAAAAAGAAAAGTAACTGCTTTTAATAGCATCCGTTCCTCATCTTCTGTTGATATAATAGTAGAACAAACGGGGAAATATGCCGTAGATGTAAAGGCTCCGGAAAAATATATGGATAATATCAAAACGGAAGTTGAAAATGGTGAGTTACTTGTTTATGTTCGCGGTTCAATTATGTACTCCGGAGATATAGTAGTTTATGTTCAAGTAAAAGATTTATCCAAAGTATCATTAAGTGGTTCCGGCGATTTTGAAACTAAAGGGGTGTTAAAAACTCCCGAATTTACATTTCGCATTTCCGGTTCGGGTGATTTGGATATTGCACTAAACTGCAAAGTTTTAAAAGGAAGTATGAGTGGCTCCGGTGATGCTAATATTAGCGGTATTACCGAAAGTATAGATATACGTCAGTCTGCTTCCGGCGATCTTTTTGCTAATAAACTTCATCTTTTATCGGCTAAGCTAAGAATGAGTGGATCAGGCGATTCTAAACTTATTGGCAGTACCGATTATCTTGAATTATCACAATCCGGTTCCGGCGATTTTTCAGGGAGAGATTTTGAAGCCGAAGATGCAAAAATCAGAAAAACAAGCTCCGGCGATACACGCATAGAAGTAGTAAATAGCCTCGAAATTAGCATTAGCGGATCGGGCGATTTTTATTATAGTGGGAAGCCCGAATTTAAAAACATTACCATCACAGGATCAGGGGATATAGTAAAAATTAAATAAACCATAATATTATGAAAAATAAACTTAGAATTTTAGGACTGAGTCTGTTAACTATAATGTTTTTACAGACAACATTAGCTGCTACTCCCGGTTTTGGCTGGATAAAAGGTAGTGGAAACGTAATTGAAGAAACCCGCGATGTTAGTGGTTTTCATGGCATCGAAGTTGGTGGAGCTTTCGAAGTAATTTTGATTAAAGCCAATAAAGAAAAAGTAGTTTTGGAAATAGATGATAACCTCATGCCTTACGTAACAACCAAAGTTTTTGGTGGCGTTTTGGAAATCGATAATAAAAAAGATTTCAGGAATCCAACGGAATTGAAAGTGACCATTTATTACAAATCCATTGATGAAATTGACCTTTCTGGAGCAGCCTCAATTTACAGTGAAGACGTAATAAAAACGGAATCACTAGAAATTGAAGCAAGCGGAGCTTCTGATATTGAGTTAAAATTAGACGTTGTATTTTTAGAAGCAGATTTTAGTGGAGCTTCAAAAGTAGAGTTCAGTGGCAGAGCCGAAAGCGTAGAAGTTGAAACTTCTGGTGCAACAGTTTACAGAGCCATTGATCTTGAAACAAAGAGTTGCGAGCTCGATGCTTCTGGTGCTTCTGTAGCTAGAATCTGGGCTACAGAAGAATTAAGTCTAGAAGCTTCTGGTGCTTCCAGCGTCAGGTACAAAGGCAGTCCAAGCATTGATCTTATCAGTGTTAGCGGAGCCGCTTCAGTTCGGAAATATTAAAAATTTAAATTCAATTATTGAAAACCCGGAACGTCTTGTTTCGGTTTTTTTTGTTTGTAACTATTCAGCATCAAAAACGCGAATCTAATTATAAGTTTTCTCTGTGAAACTCTGTGTTTCCTTTGTGATTCTCTGTGAAACAGCTATTTCACAAAGGCACCCAAAGAAGCACAAAGTGACACAAAGATTATTTGAGAATTATTAAACACCATTATTACACATGTTTTTTAATCCACTGATTAATTACTTTTGTTTTATTCTATGCTTTCTTTTTTTAACTCAACTGAATCTGTATTTTTGTAGACCTATTATTTCCTTATCATTAAAAAATATCAAGAATGAAAAAAACAATTGCAATTCGCCACGAAGACAAATACAAGATGGAACGCCGTGCCGCACTTACGCCACAGCACGTAAAACAACTTGTTGAACAAGGGATTGAAGTTTTAGTAGAATCTTCCGAAAAGCGTGTTTTTGCAGATGAGGAATACGCAAATGCAGGTGCAAAAGTGACCAAAGACATCTCCAGCAGCTCCTTAGTTTTTGGCGTTAAGGAAATGCCTATAGATTATTTTGAAGCCAA
>JAGGWH010000120.1 GCA_021157585.1 Bacteroidales bacterium
AGGACCGGCACATTGTTGCTTGGCAATCTTTCCGGTTACTGAGCGATCGACTTTATTCGTAAGCCAATCTTTACAGGCTACGGCTTCCAGTTGAAGAACCTGATCAAGATAATCGTTCAGTTTCTCACTTGAATAATCCAAAGGCTGATAAACAGTGTTTATCTTTTCGTCATCCAGAACCGTTTTAGGTGGTTTCCCAAAGAAATCTTTTAACTCCATATCGATTGGAGCACGACCTTCATCTTCAAATTTAAAGCGTTTATCGTCGGTAGTTTTACCAACAATATATAATGGGCTTCGTTCTCGATCAGCAACTTTTTGCAGAAGTTCTAAATCTTTTGGTTTCATCACCAAACCCATACGTTCCTGCGATTCATTCCCGACAATTTCTTTTGCCGAAAGGGTAGGATCGCCAACAGGTAGTTTTCTTACATCGATTACTCCTCCTGTTTCTTCTACTAGTTCGGAAAGACAGTTTAAATGTCCGCCAGCACCGTGGTCGTGAATGGAAACAATTGGATTCTCATCTTTTTCAATCATTGCTCGAACGGCATTAAAAGCCCGCTTTTGCATTTCAGGATTGGCGCGTTGTACGGCATTTAATTCTATATCATTATCATATTCTCCAGTAGCTACAGATGAAACGGCACCACCGCCCATTCCAATACGGTAATTATCGCCGCCTAAAACCACAATGGCATCGCCTGCTTCTGGAATATCTTTCAAGGCATCTTCTCTTTTTCCAAAACCGATACCACCGGCTTGCATAATTACTTTATCGAAGCCGTACTTTTTCTCATTTTCGAAATGCTCAAAAGTGAGTAAACTTCCGCAAATTAAAGGTTGACCAAATTTATTTCCAAAGTCACTGGCACCGTTGGAAGCTTTAATTAAAATTTCTTCGGGAGTTTGGTAGAGCCAAGGTCGAGCATCCGTAGCTTTTTCCCAAGCCCTATCGCCATTAGAACGAGGGTAGGAAGTCATATAAACCGCTGTTCCTGCGATAGGGATACTCCCTTTTCCTCCAGCCATTCTATCCCGAATTTCTCCACCAGATCCTGTTGCAGCACCATTAAAAGGTTCAACGGTAGTGGGGAAGTTATGAGTTTCAGCTTTTAAAGAAATAACCGTATCGATATCTTTGGTTTGAAAATAATCCGCTTTATCCTGGCTAGCTGGAGCAAATTGCTCTACTCTTGGTCCTAAAACAAAAGCCACATTATCTTTATAAGCAGATACCAAACGGTTTGGGTGAACTTTAGAGGTTTTCTTAATCAATGCAAAAAGCGATTCTTGCATTTCTACACCATTGATAATAAAGGTGCCGTTGAAAATCTTATGTCGGCAATGTTCTGAATTTACCTGAGCAAAGCCATAAACCTCGCTATCGGTTAGTTTTCGGTTTAATTTTTTACTGATGTCATTCAAATAATCAACTTCCTCATTGCTTAATGCCAGACCTTCCGTTTTATTGTATGTAGCAATGTCTAAGATGAATTCAACTTTCTCGGCTTGTTTATCTATCTCAAAGATTGTTTCATCAAGATTATGAACCAGCCTTTGAAGCATTGGATCGAAATCAGCATCATCAGTTTCAACCTGAATAAATTCCTCAATACGCAAAATGCCTTCGATTCCCATGTTTTGACTAATCTCCACGGCATTGGTGCTCCAAGGCGTAATCATTTCTTTACGAGGACCAATAAAGGATCCCTCAATTTTTGTAGATTTCACTTGCTTGGCACCAGAAAAAAGCCAATGCATTTTATCAATGTTTTCAGTGCTTAGCTGTTGAGATGACTCGAGAACGAAATATTTGTTTTCACTTGATTTATAGAAGAATAAAATCATTTTGTCGTGACTTTGATTGTTGATTTGATTGCGCAGCAAAGATAGTTTTTTCAATTGGGATTCTTTTGGTATTTTTGATAAAAATATCGTAAAAATATGCTTGAAAAAACGATACTAAAAGCTGCTCAATTAATCAAGAATTCTTCATACACTGTCGCCTTTACCGGTGCAGGAATTTCGGTTGAAAGTGGGATCCCTCCTTTTAGAGGGGAAGGGGGGTTGTGGAATACTTACGATCCAAGCATTTTGGATTTATCAACATATTTGCAAACACCAGAATTGTCTTGGCCTGCAATTAAAGCTCTTTTTTATGATTTCTTTGGAAAGGCAGAACCAAATTTGGCACACTTTAAATTGGTGGATCTAGAACGAAAAGGTTTGTTAAAGGAGATTATTACGCAAAATATTGATAATTTGCATCAAGCAGCAGGAAGTACGCTTGTATATGAATTTCACGGACGATTAAACTATTTTTTGTGCACGAAATGCAATAGGTATTATAAGGTATCGGATATTGATATTGGTAACCAACCGCCTTTGTGTTTAGAAACGAATTGTAAGTCTTTATTGAAACCAGATTTTGTATTTTTTGGAGAAGGAATCCCTGATAAGGCTTATCGGGCAAGTGTAAATGCTGCTAATCTTGCAGATGTTTTTATTATTATTGGTACAAGTGGAGAAATAATGCCTGCTTCTTCTATCCCAGTTTTAGCCAAGCAGAATGGCTGTAAGATTATAGAGATTAACCCCAATATTTCTAGTTTTACCCATAGTATTGCGGATGTATTTATTCAAGCCAATGCAAGTGAGGGACTTAGTCGTTTGGTGGAAGAATTAGATCGCTTTGTTTAAATCTTTGGGAGGCCAAATTTTATAAGTTTCAAATGCTGATAAGACGTTTTTTTATTCAAGATAGAAATGGAAATCTTGATTATTTCAATTAATTTTTAATTATTATTCTTTGGTGTAAATGTTCAAAAGGCTCTATTTTAAAGGGATAGAGGATGGTGCTTTTTGTTTTCGATATTCTTATTTGAAAACAATTAGAAAAGTCTTTTTTCTTTAGAATTATTTTCTACATTTGCACTCGCTTTTGGCGGGGACAATATGTCTTCTGATAGAGTGAAAAAGCACATTGAAAATAAATTTTAATTTTTATCAA
>JAGGWH010000121.1 GCA_021157585.1 Bacteroidales bacterium
TAAAATAAGTTCTTTTTTTACCGGAAAACAACCATCATTAACTAAAGATACGGCTCGTTCATCAATGAAAATAAGTCGATACAGCAGTAATAAAATAAAAGAAAGTTTGGGTTTTAAGTTTACTTCTTTGGAAGAAATGATAAAACTGACGGCCAAGCAATTTTTACATGAGCAAGTTTGAAATTCTTTGTACCCCTTTGTGTTGCTTTTTGCAACTTGTGGTGAAAAAAGAAAAAACCACAGAGCCACAGAGGCACAAAGTAAAAAAGAAAAAGAGGATTCAGGAGCATAATAATTAATGAAATGTTTTAAACTTCGTGACTTAGTGACTTCGTGGTGAAAAAAGAAAGATTTTTGTTGTATTTTAACATGAAATCTTCTTGCTTAAATATTTAAAAAAAATACAAAAATGAAACCAAACACCCTAGATAGAAAAGATATACAAGCAGAATTCAAATGGAATTTTAATCATATTTATCCAAATTGGGAAAGCTGGCAAAGCGATTTTGATATATTAAAAAAAGAAGTTGATGAAATTAAAGCTATGCAAGGCAGTCTTGGAAAGAGTGCCGATAATTTGCTTGCGGCTTTTCTTAAACACGATAAAATAGAAAAGCAATCGTATAAAATTTATGCTTATCCTGCTCTGCAAAAAAGTACGGATAACCGCGATAATACCGTGCAAGCTAAACTGCAAGAGGTAACGCAGTTTTTTGCAATAATGCAAACGGCAACTTCGTGGATGGCTCCGGAACTTATGGAAATTCCAAAAGAAACTTGGCAAGAGTGGTTTGTTCAAATGCCTGATTTAGAGCCTTATCGCTTTGGTTTAGAAAATATTAATCGACAAAAAGCGCATATTTTAAGTAAAGATAAAGAACGTCTGCTTTCGTATTTTTCACCTACTGCGGGAACTGCTGCAAATACATACACAAGTTTAACTACTGCTGATGTTCAGTTTCCCGAGATTGAATTAGAAAGTGGAGAAAAATTAAAATTAACTCACGGTAATTATGCCCATCTTTTAAATACATCAAAAGTCAGGAGCGACAGAAAAAAGGCTGCCGAAGCATTTTATCCGCTTTATGCAAATCAGAAAAATACTATTGCATCTCTTTATAAAGGAATATGCGATAAAGATTTTGCTTTTGCTCAAGCACGTAATTTTAATACAAGTATAGAAGCCAAACTTGAAAAAAATAATATTTCACCAAGTGTTTATACAAACCTTATCGAAACAGTTGGAGATAATACGGAAGCCTTAAAAAAATACCATGCGCTTCGGGCTAAATATTTAAAACTTACAGGCGATTATCACGCTTATGATAGTCGGCTTACCCTAGTTGATTTTGATAAAAAATACGATTGGGAAGAAGCAAAAAAAATGGTTTTGGCTTCAGTTAAACCTTTGGGAGAAGAATATGTTTCAAAATATAAAACTGCTCTTGAGAATGGTTGGATAGATGTTTTTGAAAACGATGGAAAATCGTCAGGAGCGTATTCTATGGGAGTATATGGTGTACATCCGTTTATTTTGATGAATTATAACGAAACTCAAGACCACGTCTTTACTCTGGCTCACGAAATGGGACATAGTTTGCATACTATTTTTTCCGAAGAGAATCAGCCGTTTGCTACTCACGATTATACTATTTTTGTAGCTGAGGTTGCTTCTACTTTTAACGAGCGTTTATTGCTCGATTATATGTTAGAAAAAAGCACCGATAAGCTTGAAAAAATTTCTTTATTACAGCAAAGTATAGAGAATATTACGGGCACCTTTTTTATTCAAACGATGTTTGCCGATTTTGAGTTGCAAGCACATCAAAGCATTGAGCAAGGACAAGCATTAACAGCAGAAAAGCTTACCGCTATTTGCGAAGAACTTGATAAAAAATATTATGGCGAAGAGGTTTTTACTCGCGATCAGGATAATATTTTTTGGGCGAGAATACCGCATTTTTATCGCTCTCCGTTTTATGTTTATCAGTATGCTACCAGCTTTGCTGCCTCAGCAAGTTTATATGCACAGGTGAAAGAAGGATTGAAAAACGGAGACTCAAAACCTTTGGAAAATTACCTAAATTTATTACGTTCAGGAGGAAACGATTATCCTGTCGAGCAGTTGAAAAAGGCGGGTGCGGATTTAACACAATCAGAAACCATACAAGCTGTTATTCATCAATTGAGCGATTTGGTTGATGCTTTGGAAGAAGCGTTGGAGGATTGATGTGCTAAGTCAATTAATGTGCTAATTTGGCTATGAGTTGATTTGTCATGCTGAGCTTGTCGAAGCATCTCAAACCAATTATTACCAGTAACTTAAGATTCTTCACTTTGTTCAGAATGACGATATTCTTTACTTTTGCAAAGGTCTTATTATCTCATTTTTTAAGCACAATCCTAAATGTTGTTCCTTTATCTAGAACAGAGCTTTTAACGAAAATTTTTCCTTTATGATAATGTTCAATAATACGTTGAGCAAGCGAAAGCCCTAATCCCCAACCACGTTTTTTGCTCGTAAATCCCGGACGAAAAACATTTTTAAAATTACTTTTTGCTAAGCCTTTTCCGGTATCGCTAATGTCTATAAAAACATGCTTTTCATCTTCACTTAGCAGAATATTTATTGCTCCATTTCCCGATATGGCATCAACGGCATTTTTACATACATTCTCTATTACCCAAGCAAAAAGTTGAGCATTTACAGGAACTAAAGTTGTTTCTTTTTGACTTAAATACTCTTTGAGGCTATAGCTCACTTTTGAAGAGGTTCTAGTTTTTAGATAGCTCACTACTTCATCAATAAGAGTATAAATGGGTTGCGCTTTAAGTTTAGGTGTAGACCCGATTTTAGAGAAACGTTCGCTTATTGTTTCCAATCGTTTTAGGTCTTTTTCAATCTCTATTAAATGCTCTTGAACAGATTCGTTAGGGCGAAGCAATTCAACCCAGGCAAGCATAGAAGAAAGAGGTGTTCCTATCTGATGTGCAGTTTCTTTTGCTAATCCTGCCCACAATTTATTTTCTGTACTTGTTTGTGCTGTTTTAAAAGCTAAATATGCAAATAGTATAAACAAGCCAATTGCCAAGAAAATTATTATCGGATAATAAGTTAACTGAGCCTGCAAAGCAGAATCGCTATAAAAAATATATTGTTTTTCTTTTCCCGCTAACTCAATTTCAATAGGCTCATTCTGCTCTTGCATTTCTGTTAGCATTTTCCTGATAAAAATAGAATCTGAGATTATTTCACTATCAATATTCCCGGTATATAAAGCTGTTGTTTGATTCGAATCTGTAATAATTACGGGTACGGAAGATGTATTTGTCAAAACTTCGTCAATAAACGACTGCCGGAGATCATCGAGCATTTCTTGCGTTTCAGTAAAAATACGACTGTCTTTGTAGTATAAATAAAACTTCTCACCATCGTAATAATCCATTGTTACAGGCGGATACCGACTGAAAGAAGCAAGTAAGTCACCATCAAGAATCTTAATAGAATCAAAACAATCTTCAAGATTCATACTCCCTAAAATTTCAAGTTTATTGTTACACTGAATAACAGGAATGGTTGTGTTAGAGGTAATAATATCGAAATAAAAAGTTAGATCTTCGTTAAGATTTTCTTCATTGATTCTTTTATAGGCTTTAGCCAAAAGATCGACTTTCTTTCTTTCTTCTGTTTGTAGTTGCGAAAAAAACAAATCGGTAGTTTTAACCAACTCGGCACGCTTATGAATAGCACTTGCCCAGATTTGAATATTTTCTCGTTCTCGTTCTCTAAGTTTGTTTACCAACAGATTAGAATACCATAAGGAGCTTAAAATAATTATTACACCTAAAAGTGAGAGAATAAATTTCCATTTATTTTGATTGGTATAAAAATCCATAAATCTTATTTTGAAAAGTAAATGTACGAAAAGATTTAAGATTTAAGATTTAAGAGTGGAGAGTTGTACGTTCATCTAATTTTTGCAAGGCAAGAGTATAGGCTCCAAGGGTTACAGCTTCCGAAGTATTTAAAACACTTAGTCCAATTCCGATTTTCTTTGAATAATCGTAAGTTATGGTTTTATTGCTTCGGGGAATGGAGATTTGCTTGAGCTTTGCTTGGTAAAAAGCTGTTCTTTCTTTTTCATCATTCAAGTTGAAAGCTTTCACTTCCATACGGTCTAATTTCTCACCTTTCAAGCTTGTAAAAGACCGATTCATTTCTGTACTTAGATGTGGTAAAAACAAGTCGGCAGCTCCCGATAATCCTCCTCCAATTACAATCAATCCGTCAATTAAAGTAATAGCATTAGCAGCGGCATCAGCAGCAGCTTTTCCCATTGTTTCAAATGCTTTTAATGCTGCGATTTTGTTTCCTTTACTTTCACCTTTCCCTATTTTATAAATTTCTAAAGGTTCCGGGCAATCAGCGATAGTAGTATTTGCTTTTTTGGCGTAAACACGTTTTATGGCTCTAATGCTAACGCTATCTTCAATACTAGTTTCAGGAAGCAAATGATTTCTCATTCTGTTTATTTCGGCTTGCGCCGAATTGTCACCTATAAATAAAGTTCCGTTTGAAACAATTCCGGCTCCAAAACCTGTACCTAAAGTTAGTCCAAGTAAATTTCGATAGCGTTTTGGATTTCCTGCTTTTTTTAATTCTTCGTTTACCTTTGGTAAAAGACCTCCTACGGCTTCGCCGAGGGTAAACAAATCGCCATCATTATTGATAAAAACGGGAAGTTTAAACTGTTCTTGAAGAAATGGTCCTAAAGCAACACCACCTTTAAAAAGCGGTAGGTTTTCCAAATCGCCAATAATTCCTTGTTTGTAATCTGCCGGACCCGGAAAAGCAAAACTGATTGCTGCCGGACGATCTTTGAATTGATCGATTAAAGCTTGAAATCCGTTTACAATCTTATCTAGCATTTCGTCTAAAGTGCCGGCTTTAGCAGGTAGATTAACGGTGTTGCCAATTATTTCTCCTTTTTGAATAGCAGAAAAACGAAAATTGGTTCCACCTGCATCTAATGTTAAAACTATTCGTTTATCGTTTGTCATTTGGCTAACCAGTTTATAGGATTCATTTTAGAAGTATTTTTCCAAAGCTGAAATTGAAGTTTTGTACTTTGGTCGGAAGGATCTTTATAAATAAGACCTAAATTTTGACGTGCTTTAACTTTCTGTCCCGGGCTAACAATTGCTTTTGTAATATTAGAGTAGAGTGTAAAATAATTACCGTGTTTAATTAAGATAGCATAATTGGCTGTTCCGGGAACGGAAATAATACTTCTTACTTCACCATCGAAGACGGCTCTTGCTTGGCTGCCCTCGTCAGTAGCGATATCAATACCATCATTACGAGTTTTTATTCCTTTTAGATATGGATGTGCATGTTCTCCAAAAGAGCTAAACAGAACACCTCTCTCAACAGGCCAAGGTAATTTTCCTTTATTATTTTCAAAGCTTCCACTCAATTTTATTTCTGCAGAAGTAAGAGCATATTTTTTAATTTTTTCTGCTTCACGAGCAATTATTTTTGCAATTTCTTTTTTTAGTGCTGTCTTCTGTTTTTCTTTTTTTCTGAGTTTAGATTTTAAACTTCTTTCTTTTGATTTTAGCTTGTTTAAACTACGCTGTTGCTCTATTTTTTTCTGACTTAATATTTCCTTAGTCTTAGTTTCTTTTAGACGAAGGCTTAATTTTTCAGCTCGGTTTACTTCTAATATTTTTATATCGGCATCTAAAGATTTTTGTCTTTCATTAATCAGTTTTACTTGATTTTTACGGTAATGACTGTATTGTTCAAAATATTTTAAACGTTTATAAGCTTGATTAAAATCTTTTGATGAAAAAATAAACATAAGCTTATCGTAATTGCTCCTATTGCGATTAGCAAAATAAATCATTTTGGCATATTCTTCTTTTAAAGCAGAAAGTTCAGCTTCTTTTTTTCTTATTTCGAGCTGTTTAGAGTTAATGCTATTATTGATATTATGTATTTCTTTTTGAATAGAAATAAGTATTTTTTCGTGTCTTGAAATCTGACGGGCAATTAATTCTATTTTATAATAGGAATCGTCTTTGTTTTTAAGTGTAGTGCCAAGTAATTTATTGGTATAAGCAATTTCTTTTTCGAGCTGTGATATTTGTTTGTTGAGCTGTGTTTTACTTTGTGAAAATCCATTAGGGCTCAGTAGAAAAAAAATTATAGTGAGAGTGAGCGTTAAAAAAAAACGATATAGTTTCTTCCAAATCATAATTTAATCGGACTATATTTTTTTGATATACTAAAAGGAAAACCAACTTTTTTATCAAGACCAATTTTATGATATAATATTTCCAAACTCATTTCTTTTTCGTTATAGAGTTTTATTTCTAAAGAATATGGAATAAGTTGTTCGTTTATTAATTTATACTGCTTATAGCTGGCAAACATTTTCTTATTCTCTTTTCCTATTTTTTTTATTTTAACTTTTTCAATTTTAAATGTTTCAGGATTTACCCAAAGACTTTGATAATAAACCGGATGTTCAAAACTAATCATTTTTGATTGTTTTTTCAATTTATGTCTGTTAGTCGATTCTATTTGGTAGAGTTGGTTATCGAGTTTTACTTTTAAATTTTGATAATCGTACCAAGAGAAATCTTTTGCAGTAAGCAAAGCTTGAATCATTGAAAAATCAATCTTTGAGTTAATAAAGGACGAAAGAAATTTATAATCGCCAACAAAGTAAGTCTTGTCAATGCGATTTATATATTTAACACTATCTTGCGTAAGCAATAAACGAGCTCCCTCTATACCGATACCACTCGAGATAGAAATCCAAATAATACTATCGCTTTTCATACGTATCAGAGCAGTAAAAGAAGTTTTCTTTTTTCCTTGTATAAAATTTGCAGTTGCTTTTCCGCTAAACCATTCAAAAGCAGATTGATTATGGTGCATTTCTTTTAAAACATAATCGGGACCATAAAGTTTAATAGTTTTTTTTCTTTCAACTCTTTGGTTTTTGCAGGACGAAAAGACAGAAATAAATAAAATTATGCTAAGTATATATAGTAAACGCCTATTCATTTTATAAACCATTATTTAGTTTGTGCTTTAGTTCATCGGTATCAAGTCCTTTTTTCTTGGCTTTTTTCCAATATTTTTGTGCTTTTCTTTCTTTTCCCAAACGGAAATATACGTCACCCATATGATCGAGAACTTCAGCACTTGGATTCTTTTCCGCATTAATAGCCATATCTATATATTCAAAAGCTTTTTCGTAATCTCCGATTTGATAAAGTACCCAACCATAGGTATCTTGATTAGTTGGTCCCGGATCAATACTAATTGCAGTAAAAGCCATCGTTTTTGCTTTGTCGAGATTCTGCTTTTTTAGTGCTAAATAGTAAGCGTAATTATTTAATACAAAAGTGTTAGATGGGTTTATATCGAGACATTTATCATAAGATTCAAACGCCTTATCGCTCTGGTTATCTTGATAATAAGCATCGCCTAAATACATATAAAACTGCTCTGCCAGTTTGGGGTTTTGTACCAAAGGAAGTCCCTTTTCTAAGCTTTGAATAGTTAGCTTAATACTATCTTCCATAAAATTTCCGATAGCGTTAAATAAATATAGAACAGGCTCTTTAGGAAAAAGTTTTATAGCACGCTTGCTAATCGTAGTAATGCTTTTAGTTTGAGTGCGATTATTTAGACTAAAAAGTAATTGTTCCCATATAGCATATTTGCTGCTATCGAGTTTAATAACTTCCTTATATTCGTGAGCTGCCTCTGTATAAAGGCTGTCGCGATAAAGCATATCGGCATAAATAGCGTGTGATCCCGGTTCGTTGGGATGCACTTCAGCTAAAATTTTACCAAGGTTTAAGGATTCGGTACGAATTCTTTCTTCAGGGATAGTTTTTACTTTAAATAATCCCATCAAAATTTGTGTTTTGGTTTCCAAATCGAGATTAGGGTTGGCATAGCCTTGTTTAAGATTTTCTATGGCAAGATCAATTTCTCCTTTTTGCTGATAATAATCGGCCAAAGTAATACGTATATACGGATCGTCGGGGTTTACATCTAACACTTTTTGATAGAACATAAATGCTTTTTCTGTCTCTCCAATTCCCATATACATTTCGGCAATCATACTGATATATTGGCTGTTTTTAGGGAAATTCTCCGAAAGCTTAATCATTTCTAAAATAGCTTTTTCTGTCTCTCCTAAGTTCAAATACAAATCTCTTTTCAGAAAACTTAATCTCTCGCTAACACCTTCTTGTTTTTCAATCTTATTATAAATGGCAATAGCAGCATCAATATTTTGTGTATGAGTATACAGCTGCGACAAATCATTTAGGTAATCAATATTTGTTTCGTCATCAATCAGAAGCTCTTTATAAATATTAATAGCTTCTTCTAACTTATTGTTATGTTTATATAAGTCGATAAGTAACAGCGCATACCATTTATTTTTCTTGTCTCTTTTATAAGCCTCTTGTGCCCATTTATAAGCCTTGTCTGTTTGGTTTGTATATAAATAAATTCTTGCTAATTGAAACATAGCAGGATCGAAATCCTTATCATTTTTAAGCACTTCTTGATAAAGTGATAATGCTTTAGTATAATCTTCTAACATAAAGGCATTTTCAGCATCTAAGTAGCTGTTTAAAACACCACGATCTAATCCAATATCTTGAGATTTAACACTTAAAGCCGTTAATGCCAACAATAGGGAAAAGATAATTATTTTAAATTTTTGCATCATTAATTTTGGTTTATTTTTTTCCTGTAGAACCAAAGCCTCCGGCTCCTCTTTCTGATGGATTTAACTCTTTTACTTCAATCCACTCAGCTTGTTCGTGTTGAGCAATAACCATTTGAGCTATTCGTTCACCATCTTCTATGGTAAAATCGTTATTACTAAGATTTACAAGTATAACTTTAATTTCTCCCCGATAATCGGCGTCAATTGTTCCGGGCGAATTTAAAACACCGATACCGTATTTGAATGCCATTCCGCTGCGAGGACGAACCTGCGCTTCATAACCTACCGGAAGCTCAATGAATAAACCTGTTGGAATAAGGGTGCGCTCCAGCGGTTTGAGCGTTACGGCTTTATCTAAAGATGCTCGTAAATCAAGACCTGCAGAGGCAATAGTTTCATATGCCGGAAGAGAATGTTTTGAATGGTTAACTATATTGATTTTCATAGTTTTTGAATAAATAAAAATTTTCGACAAAAATAGCCAAAAAAGTGTTCTAAGCTTTAAAGGCATTCTCATTTAAGAGAATTTAACTCGTTAATAAAGATTTATGGCTTGTATTATGCATCTTTATTTTTTTAGATAATTGAGATAGAGGATAAATTATAGAAAAGACACTAGTTACAACGACAATTATCATCACAAATAAAAAATCTAAAGCTTTGAGCTGAACGGGATAAGATTCTACTACAAAATTATCGCCTCCTCCCAATGCAATAAATCCGTAAGTTTGTTGTAGGTAAGCAATAATTCCACCAATTATCAACCCTAATAATCCTCCCGCCAAGCTAATAAAGATGCCTTCCCAAGCAAATATGCTAAGAATAAATAAACGGGTTGAACCTAAAGCATGAAGTGTAAAAACATCTTTTGTTTTATCAATTATAAGCATACTTAAGGAGCCAATAACATTAAAAGCGGCTATTAAAAGAATAAATCCAAGAATCATAAAAATTGCCCAACGTTCGGTATGCATCATCTTTAATAAAAAAGATTGCTGTTCTTTTCTGGTTTTTACCTTAAAGTTGTTACCCAAAAGGTTTACAATCTGAGCTTTAGTTTCTGAAGGCGGAAAGCCCTTTTTAAGGCCAATTTCAATACTACTTACCGATAAAGGCAAATCGAGTAGTTTGTGTGCAAAACTGAGTGGTACAAATACATATTTTTCGTCGTAATCTTGTCGCAGACTAAAAAATCCCGAAGGAAATAAACGAGCTGTTTTAAAATTATTTTGTAAGCCGGAACTCAGTTTTTTAGTTTTATTGGGTAAGTAAAAATGCAGCGGATTTTGAAAATCACTCAATCGGGCTTGTAAGTTATAAGCTACACCATATCCTAAAACAGCATAATGTAACCTGCCTTCTCCTAAAAGAAAATTGCCTTGCACTATAGCTGTATCCAAGCGATTCATATCGGTATAACTCTCTGTAACGCCTTTCATTCTGACTATGGTCTGCTTTTCCTTATATCTAATAAGAACATTTTCTTCGAGGGTAGGTTCTAAAAACTGAACAGCATTTAACGCTTTTATTTTATCTGTCGGAAAGTCTTTTAAATAAAACGTTTTCCCTTTATTGGGAGTTATTAAAATTTCAGGGTTAAAACGATTGAAAAGAGAAAGTACCAAGCCTTCAAAACCATTATAGACAGAAAGTACGATTACTAGTGCAGCAGCACTTATCATTACACCTGCCATCGATATTAAAGAAATAATATTGATAATAGAATGCGATTTTTTTGAAAATAGATATCTGCGTGCTATAAATAAATTTGTCTGCATTGTTTTACAAAACTAACAATATTGCTGTTTTTATAGTCGATATTATAATTTTCATTTTATTAATTTATAAAGAGAATAACAAAAAACGAAAATTACCGTTTAAAGAAAAGCTTACAACGATATATGCTTTTGTGAAAAAATCAGTAATGTATATACAATAGTATGAATGATTGTTGTATCTTTACTCTTTGGTTTTACCAATGGAGAAAAATGTAAAATTAAATATTTATTAAAATTATTATAAAATGAAAAAATTAACTGTTTTATTTCTAGCGATTTTGGTAAGTGGCGGATTATACGCGCAATTACCAAGTTTTGGTATTAAAGTGGGTGCTACCGCTTCTTCTGTAAACACTTCTGATTTAAGATCAAATTATGATTCTGATAATCTCTTGGGTTATCAATTAGGTGCTTTTGTTCGTATTAAATCTGGAAAATTATATCTTCAACCTGAAGTAGTATATAATCACCGTAGTACTCAATTAGCTTCTTTTGAAGGGGGTAATTTAGATTTTGATATCGGAACTATTGATATTCCTCTATTACTTGGATTCAAATTGATAGATGCAAAAGTGTTTAATATTCGTGCTTTTGTAGGTCCTGAAGCTTCTTTTGCAACAAGTAAAGATTATACCTATGAGTCAGGTTTTAAGAGTGATCCAATAACTTTAGATGACTTTAACGACCTAACTTGGTATGTTCAGGCCGGTGTTGGTATAGATTTGTTGTTTTTAACTTTTGATATTCGTTACGAAAAAGGATTATCTAATCTGATTGATGATTATAATAATGAAGGAAGTCTTAAAAACAATGTTTTTGTATTTAGTCTTGGATTGAAATTTATGTAATCCATTTGACATAAGAATTTTCTAAGAGTCCTGCATTTGCGGGACTTTTTTTATTTTTACAAAAAAAAATAGTCAATGAAGTCTTCGGCTGTACGCTTAACTGTAGTTTTATTCTTAAGTCTGATATTTTTTTCGGCTTGTAACAGAAATAAATTTAATGTAGATATTTCGGGTATTCCTGAACAAAAAGTATTTATTCACGATTATGGTACTGCCCTTTTTTCTCTGAATAGAGATTCTATTAAGCAAGAACTCGCAGGGATTCAGAATGAATTTGCCCTTTTTTTAGGGACAGAGCCACTAGTTGATGAACAAATTATCCAGTTAAGCTTTTATGTAAACGATACTTTCTTAAACGACTTGTATAAGGCTTATAAAAATAAATTCCCATCTTTAAATCCTTTGCAAAACGATATTGCTGAAGCGTTTAGATATTTGTTGTATTACTATCCAAAAACAATTCTACCCGAGGTATATTCCTATATTTCCGGCGTTCAAGATGCCGTTATTTTTCAAGACAACATATTAGTTTTAGGCTTGGATAATTATTTAGGAGCCGATTGTGAAATTTATGCTCGTATGGGAACTCCTCGTTATAAAATGCGCTCAATGACACCTCAATATGTTTTGCGCGACATATTCTCTGCAATGAGTTTAGATAAAATTCCTGTTCCGGCTACCGATGGGACTATCTTGGAATATATGATTTACGAAGCCAAAAAGCTGTATTTTGTAAAGAGTATGTTACCCGAAATGGATGATAGTATTTTATTGAATTTTACCGAAGATCAAATGCAGTGGTATGATGATAAAGAAAGTGATTTATGGAAATATTATATTGAAAACGAATTGCTTTTTAAATCAGATTACGACAGTAAGAAAAAATATATTAACGATGCTCCTTTTACTTCGGTATTAGGAAATAATTCGCCTCCAAGAACAGGAATTTGGTTGGGATATAAAATTTTAACTGCTTACGCAGAAAACAATAAGCTTACTTTAATTGATATTTTAAATAACCCGAATGCACAAGAGATTTTAAACAAATCTAAATATAAACCGGGGAGGTAATAAACAATAAACTTAAAAAAACATATTCGCTTGGTCTAATCTTCAGATTAAGCTTAGCTAAGAATCAAATTATTTTATATTTACCCATTCCGGAAGCGACTTTGAATCGGGTTTTCTTTTGTAAAGTAAATCGTCAAGTTCTAAAGCAACGCCTCTAAAAATGGAGGAGTTTTTAAGTCCGGCTCTAACCATATTATGCAAAAAATTATTGGGGTGAGAATAAGGACAAACACTTATACATCTTCCACAGTCGGTGCCAATAGCAGCCCAATAAGTAAAACAAGCTTCCTGATTAATTTGCCAACGAATTACGCCATCAATATCTTCTTGATTGGTAAATGAAATTGCCTGACTAGGACAAGCCTCGGCACATTTTTTACATTTAATACAAAAATCGATAACAGAATATTCGTTTTTTGGTTTATCGCTTATCAAAGGTAAATTGGTAGTTACAACAGCAATACGCACTCGTGCTCCTAATTTAGGAGTCATTAATAAACCCATACGACCAATTTCTCCCAATCCGGCATCGCGAGCAACCAAAGGACAAACAACTTCGTAATTACCGTCGATATGAGCACGAGCCTCATAACCTAACTTTCGAATAAAGTGAGCAAGCTGAATGGCAATCCGACCAGCTTCTAAATATTGCTGTCCCGACTCCATTATTGCCGATGCTTTTGGTGCCGACTGCATCATACGATAATCCATTTCAACCGTAAACGCTATGGCGTAATTATGTTTTTTTTCGTAAACTTTATCGTAACGTTCTCCTCTGCCTCCAACGGAATACATATGATAATCGTAAAGCTCCGTAATTCCGCAATCTACCGCTCCAAGTTTTTTCGCCCAGTTTTTAATATAATTGCTAATATCATCGGCATTACTTTCTGTTTTTGTTTCCGCTACCGAACCATCTACTTCAGATTTTAATGCTCCAATAGTATCAAAGCTGGCATCTGCCGAAGCAAAAGCAAAAGGATGTGCCAAAGAAGCCTGAGGACTCAATAACCCGGGACGACATCTAAACTCATCATCTAAAAGTTTGCTTTCAGGACGACGATTATAATATTCTTCAAATCGTTTTGTTCCTTCTTTGAGTTCAGAGCGCGAAAACATAACGTCTCTTTCGTCAATACGCCTAATAGGAAGTGGGTTTTTATAATCTTTTTTATTGCCAAAAGGAATAATTAATAGCAATGCCATTCCCCAATAAAGGGAAACTATTATCCAAATAATTTCTGTTTTATAGGGATAATCGAAATAAATAAATGCAAAGGTAATAATCGGATCTAATAACAGAAGAAGAAAAAGCTTTGCTGCACGAGATTCGTTTTCTCTAAAAGAAATAATTGCAGCATAAACCAATCCTAGAAAAAGAATACCTACCGTTATTCCTAAAAGCCATTCGTTTAAAAACATGGTTAAAATTGTTTGTGTTAGCAAAAATGATAAAATAATGGCAATTAGCAAAATTTCATTTTTGGTTAAGGAATATATTAAAAAGCTAAACGAACTATTGCCGGTATAATACGTTTGTCCTAAAAAAGCAGTCGTTTATCCTTAAAATATGGACGCTTGAACATTTGCAAATAAGGTTGAGGGATTAAATTATACTTTTAGAGTAACATTCTCTCAAAATTAACGCAACTTAAATACTGAGAAGATGTTTAAACAAGAAAACTTAAAAGCATTAAAATTACTAGCTGCAAACTGCCCACATAATCATATCTGCCTTAAAAATCCCGGTGCCGTTTTATGTAAAATAGATTATTGTGTTAACGAAAAAGTATTATTTGTTAAACCTCAAGACGAAAGTTTTTGCCCTTACAAAAACCATTTCGGTCATTCTTACTTTTGTACTTGCCCCGTACGGTTACACCTCTATTTAGAAAAAAAGGTCTGAACTAGAAATTAAACAGCTTCTCCAATTAAAGTTGCGGCTGTGCAATTTGTAATTTTAACCATTACATAATCACCAACTTTAAAATCCTTTTTAGGGAAGACCACCATCTTATTTTGAGTGTTTCTACCGGCTAAATCATTATCCGAACGCTTGGAAAAGCCTTCTACCAAGACTTCGTAAGTTTTGCCAACACTTTCTTTATTAGAGCGAAGTGATAATACTTGTTGCAAATCGATAATTTCTGTCAAGCGACGACTTTTAACCTTTTCCGGAACATCATCATCAAATTTCTTTTGAGCAATAGTATTTGGACGTTCTGAATATTTAAACATAAAAGCATAATCGTATCCTGCCCATTCCATTAGCGAAAGAGTTTCTTTGTGTTCTTCCTCTGTCTCACCACAAAAACCGGCAATAACATCGGTAGATAAACCACATTCGGGAATATATTTTTTAATAGTAGAAATTCTATCCATATACCATTCGCGTGTATATTTCCGGCTCATTCGTTTTAAAACACTATTGCTTCCTGATTGAAAAGGCAAATGAATAGCCTTACAAATATTAGGTGTATTTGCAATGGTTTTAATTAATTCGTCTGAAATATCTTTAGGATGAGAAGTTGCAAAACGTATACGTAACTGTGGAGAAACAGCTGCGACTTTTGCAATTAATTCAGGAAAACTAACAGTTTTATTATCGTTTTTCCAACTATAAGAATTTACATTCTGACCCAATAAAGTAACTTCTTTATAGCCTTTTGAGACTAAATCCCGAGCCTCATTGACAATAGTTTCCGGGTCGCGACTACGTTCTTTTCCCCGTGTAAAAGGGACAACGCAATAGGTGCAAAAATTCTCGCAACCACGCATAATAGAAATATAAGCCGAAATATTATTACTTCCTAAACGAACAGGTTCTATTTCAGAATAAGTCTCTTCTTCCGAAAGCAAAACATTTATTGCCCTTCTGCCACTTTCGACGGTTTTTATTAAATTGGGTAAATCGCGATAAGCATCAGGACCAACAATTAAGTCAACAACATCTTCTTCATCTAAAAGTTGTTGTTTTAAACGCTCTGCCATACAACCTAAAACCCCAACTTTTAAATTAGGATTATTCTTTTTCATTTTCTTGATTTCTCGTAAACGCTTTCTGATTCTCTGTTCGGCATTATCGCGAATAGAGCAAGTATTTATAAAAATGATATCGGCATTTTCTGTTTTATCTGTAGTTTTATATCCGTCTTTTGCCATAATAGATCCAACAATTTCACTATCGGAAAAATTCATTTGGCAGCCGTAAGTTTCTATATATAGTTTTTTATTATTCATTTATTATCAAATATTTTCTTAAAAAAAGTGGAGCAAAATTACACAAAAACTTTTTCCTTTATCAAATTACAATTTGTTTAACAAAAAAAGGGAACGTAAAAATTTAAAAACAAAACGAATAAATTATATATGTAGCTTATTAACTTTGAAAATGATTATATTTGTCATCGTCTTGGGGAAACTTGTAATACTATAATTAATTGGGGGGGGAGGGAATTTATGAGCTATTCAATTGAGTGGGGCCAAAGTTGTGTTCACATTAAGTATTTGGGACATATAATATCGGATGATATTCTTGAAGTTCGGGAGAGACTTTCTGGTGATTATAGATACGACTCTATAAAATATGTTATTACTGATTTTCTTGATATTACATCCCTTACTTTATCAGAACGAGACCTTAAAGTAATTGTCTTCTATCACAAAACCTCATTAATTTGGAATACAAATATTAAGTTATCAATCCTTTGCAATAAAGGTGAAATTCTTGAAGTGGTATTAAGATACATCGATTTATTAAGAATTAAGGGTTGGAAAGTAAAACACTTTACTAATCGCGAAAAAGTAGCGGAATGGTGTAGTCAGAAATGATATTATTTAATAATATTTGTCTTTTCCGTTAAAGAATTTCTCCATTAACCAAACCGGCTCACTTTTTTAAGCATATCGAGCTTAACAATTTTAATGCCTTTGCCATCGGTTTCTATAATGCCATCATCTTTAAAATCCTTTAAAATTCTGATAGCACTTTCGTTAGACATTGCTGTTAAATCGGCTAAATCTTTACGAGAAAAAGCCAGCGAAAATTCGTATGAACCGTAGATACGGTTTGCTAAGCAAAGTAAAATATCGGCCATACGACCGTGCAGTTGTTTTTGTGTTAGACTAAAAAAACGATCGTATATCAAAACCTGTGCTTCATGGCCGTTTTTCATTAAAAACCAAGCAAAATTAGAGTTTGATTGAGCAACTTGCTTAATTATTTGCAAATCGAAAAAACAAACTTCAACATCTTCCAAAGCTGCTACGGTATAATGGAACACATTATCTACCGACATAGAAGGGATTTCTAAAAAACAACCTGGAGGATTTATGCATAGTATTTGGGTGCGACTATCTTCTTCCAGATAACTTTTGGTTAGTCCTTTTTGTACAAACAATAAATGTGTTGCAAAAGAACCTTGCTTGCAAATCACTTCTCCTTTATTAAATTTAAGTTCAACTCTATGTGCATTTAACAGGTCAATCTCTTCTTTACTTAAAGATTGAAAAGCTACTGACTCGCAAAAACAATCTATACATTGTGTAGTTAATTTAGGCTTGGCCATAAGTGATTTTTTCTGCAAATATAAGAAATTAAAGTTTTAATGAATTGTTGTATATTAAGTAGAAAAAGTATCTGTATGTAACCAATTTATAAAATTTGTATTTTGTATAATAATTCATACTTTTTTAGGGAAATTTTTTGGGTATCCTTAAAATTAAGGAAGTCTTTATAAAACATTTATATAAGCGATAAATGTTGTAGTTTTGGCAATATAAATTCGATAATTATGTCTGCATATTTAGAATCAAATTACAAGAAGGTTACCACTCACGTTCTTCAAGAGATGAAATTACGTGGAGAGAAAATTGCTATGTTAACAGCTTACGATTATTCCTCGGCTACGCTATTAGATGCAGCGGGTATAGATGTAATCTTAGTCGGTGATTCGGCATCCAATGTGATGGCCGGACACAAAACAACCTTACCTATTACTCTGGATCAGATGGTATATCATGCTTCTTCGGTAATGCGTGGTGTCGATCGTTCTTTAGTTGTTGTTGACTTACCTTTTGGAACTTATCAGGGAAATTCCAAAGCAGCTTTGAACTCTGCCATAAAAATCATGAAAGAGTCGGGAGCAAATGCCATAAAAATTGAAGGTGGACACGAGGTCTTGGAATCTGTCGATCGTATTCTTTCTGCCGGAATTCCGGTTATGGGACATTTAGGATTAACGCCTCAATCTATTCATAAGTTTGGAACTTATGTTGTACGTGCAAAAGATGAAGACGAAGCTAATCAATTACGCGAAGATGCTAAACTTCTTGCTAATGCAGGTTGTTTTGCATTAGTATTAGAAAAAATTCCAGCTAAACTTGCTGCCGAAGTTACCAAGTCAATTAAAATCCCCACTATTGGAATTGGAGCGGGATCTCAGGTAGATGGCCAGGTTTTGGTTTTACACGATATGTTGGGTATTACTCAAAAATTCAGCCCCCGTTTTCTACGTCGTTATCATAATCTAAGTGAAGAAATTAAAGGTTCTGTGAGGGCTTATATTAAAGACGTAAAAACGCTCGACTTTCCAAATGAAAAAGAACAGTATTAGATAATATTTTTATAAATAGTTAAACACAAATATTATGAGCCGATTTTTAACACTTTTGTTAATTGTTGCACTTATTCCGTTATCGGCATTGGCCAAAAAAAAGCCTGATAAGAAAGGCTATAAGTTTACAATGCTTTATGAAGTTCCCACAACACCGGTAAAAAATCAGTATCGTACCGGAACTTGTTGGAGTTTTTCGGGATTAGCTTTTCTTGAAACGGAAATGTTACGAATGGGAAAAGGCGAATTTGATTTTGCCGAGATGTTTATTGTTCATCAAGCTTATATTGAAAAAGCACAACGCTTTATGCGTTTTCAAGGAAAAACAAACTTTGGTAACGGTGGTATTATTCATGATGTTTTATACAATATTAAAAAGTATGGACTGATGCCGGAATCGGCTTATCCGGGTTTAAAATATGGTGAAGAGAAGCATGTACATGCTGAAATGGATGCTCTATTATCGGCCTATATGAATACTCTTATTGAAAATAATAATAAAAAACTTTCTACTGTCTGGTTAAAAGGATTCGAAGGTATTTTAGATGCTTATTTGGGAGAAGTTCCGGAAGAATTTGAAGTCGATGGACAGTTGTTTACTCCAAAGTCTTATGCAGATTCTCTTGGTATAAATCCTGATGATTATGTTGTTATAGGGTCTTATACCCACCACCCATTTTACGAATCTTTTGTTATTGAAATTCCTGATAATTGGTTACGAGGCAGTATTTATAATCTTCCTTTGGATGAAATGATGGAAGTAGTAAAGCATGCGCTTGAGAATGGTTATTCAGTTGGCTGGGGTGCCGACATTAGTGAAAAAGGATTTTCTTGGAAAAAAGGAGTTGCTGTTATTGCTGATGAAGAAACACCTGAACTTGATAATTTGGAACAGGCTAAGTGGGAAACAATGAGCTCTAAAGAAAAAGAAGAGTTATTATATTCTTTTGAAAAGCCCATAAAAGAAAAAGTCATTACACAGGAAATGCGTCAACAACAATTTGATAATTACCTCACTACCGACGATCACGGAATGTTGTTTACAGGTATAGCCGAAGATCAAAATGGCAAAATATATTATAAAGTAAAAAATTCGTGGAGCGAATTAGGAAATCCTTTTAAAGGTTTTTTCTTTGCTTCTAAAGCATTTGTAGAACTTAAAACAATAGATATTTGGGTTCATAAAGATGCCCTGCCTGATGAGATTAAAATAAAACTTGGAATAAAATAATAATTTACTTCATTCCTAATATTTTGGAATATAAACCTAAAAATATCAATCTAATTTTTGCTTTTTTAAGCGGTTTGATACTGCTGTTTATTATGGGTCCACTGCTGGGGATGCTCCTTGATACTCCGGCAGCTAATATTTTTGATGCTGCTAAGGAAAAGGAAGTAAGAGACAGTATAGGCTTAACACTTGGGGCCTCTTTTTTTGGAACATTGTTTTTTGCAATTGCTGCCATTCCCTTTGCATACTTATTAGCACGTAAAGAGTTTAGATTTAAACGTTTAATATCAGGAATAATAGATATTCCGGTAGTTATTCCACATTCGGCGGCGGGCATTGCTATTTTAGGATTTGTTTCGCGCGACAGTATTATTGGAGGTGCAGCAGACTCTATGGGCTTTTCTTTAGTAGGTCATCCCGTTGGTATAGCTATTGCTATGGCTTTTGTTAGCCTGCCTTATTTGATAAATGCTGCACGAAATGGTTTTGAAGCTGTTCCTGTTCGGTTGGAAAAAGCAGCTTTAAATTTGGGAGCAAGTTCATTTAAAATGTTTTTTAGCATTTCTTTACCTTTAGCTTGGCGGAATATTCTTAGCGGATTAATTATGATGTTTGCAAGAGGGATGAGTGAGTTTGGAGCTGTGGTTATTATTGCTTATCATCCAATGACTACTCCTGTAATGATTTTTGAACGCTTTGGCGCTTTCGGGTTAAAATATGCTCAACCGGTAGCAATTATATTTATCGCTATCAGTCTTATTGTTTTTATTTTTCTTCGTTGGTTATCAGGAAAAAATATACATGCTTGAATTAAAAAATATAAACCTGTCTTTTGAGTCATTTTCTATTTCAAATATTAATATGAAATTAGAAAAAGGAGACTATTTTGTTTTGCTTGGACCATCGGGAGCAGGGAAATCAGTTGTTTTGGAATTGATAGCCGGAATATTAAAACCTAAAAGCGGAAGCATTTATTTAAGTGAAGAAAACATTACTTATAAAAAAATTCAGGATAGATCGATAGGTTTGGTATTTCAGGATTTCGCCATTTTTCCGCATTTGAATGTTGAACAAAATATTGCATACCCACTAAAAATTAAAGGCTGGACAAAAACACGTATTAAGACAAGAGTTGAGGAGTTGGCAACACAAATGGATATTCTTCATTTATTGAAACGAAATACCATCGACTTATCGGGAGGAGAAAAACAAAGGGTAGCCTTAGCCAGGACATTGGCATTATCGCCGGACTTGCTTTTGTTGGATGAGCCTTTAGCATCGCTTGATGTACAACTAAAGAAAGATTTAAGAGCTCAATTAAGGAAGCTTCATAAAAGTGGCCAAACAATTATACATGTTACTCACGATTTTGAAGAAGCATTGCTTTTAGCCGATAAAGTGGCTATTTTTAATCAGGGGAAAATTATTCAACAAGGATTAAAAACAAATGTTTTTGCAGAACCGGAATCTGAATTTATCGCTAATTTCATTGGAATAAAAAACTATTTTAAAGTTTCAAATATTGGAAATAATAGTGTTGAGGTTGCGAAAAAAATAACATTTCTTTGTGAAAGTCAATCTTCTTCAAATAGAACACCAAAGGCATTAATGATTCATAGTGGCGATATTAAATTAAGTAAGCCTAATATTGAAAAAGAGTCGGATAGGAATGTATTTCCCGGAATTGTTACAGATATTTACCCTGCTTATCGAGGGGTTGAGTTACTGATTGATATTGGTCTTCCCCTACTTGTTAATATAAGTCAAAAACAATTGTTTCAATTAGATATAAAAGAAGGTGATAAACTAAATTGTTTTATTGCTCCGAAAAATATTCAAAAGATTTATCGGTAGAGTCAACTTCTGAGTTATAGAACCATTAAGTTGTGTATAATTATTTTAATTCTTTTAACTAAATTTAAGACTAAACAAGCATATATTTTCTAATTTCGATTTTTATAACACACATTATTTGCTACTTTTGTGATTGAAATATAATGGTTATTAATAATCAATTCAAAATATAAATATATGAGAATTACATTCAACGAACTTAGAAGAGTCAAAGACAGACTGCCTGATGGTGCAATACATAAAATTGCAGAAGATTTAAACTTATCGGTTGAAACAGTAAGAAATTATTTTGGTGGGTCGAATTACGAAAAAGGTGTTACTGTTGGTTTTCATACTGAACAAGGTCCTGACGGCGGTATCGTTGAGATTGACGATGCAACTATTTTTGATAAAGCAGTTGCTATTTTAGATGAAAATTAGTCTTTAAATGAATAGAAAGAGAAAGGTCAGCCATAAAAAAGTTGACCTTTTTTTTATTTTATATAAAATCGCATCCAAACAGGAAAGTGATCTGATGTTTCGCCAAATTCTTGAAGAACTTTTGCGCTAAGTTTTCCGATAAACTTAGTGTTGTAAAATATATAATCTATTTTTTCTACAGGATTTCCGGAACTAAAAGTATAGTTGTGTATTGGGTCGATAGTAAATAAACTGTCGGTGATAGCCGGAGCAATTCCCTTAACTTCAAACATTTTTCGTGCTGACTCATCCAAAGGACCATTAGCATCCATTGCTCGGCTGTTAAAATCGCCAATAAGTAAAACAGCTGAGTTATCGGCATATTTTAAATACTCTTTAATAACTGCTTCCACATGCATAATTCTGGTTTCCTGATCGTAAGCTTCTAAATGCACATTCATAATCAATAAATCGCCTTTGGTAGTTTTTACCCAGGTTTTCTGTATCAAACGATCGAGATAAAAAGCATTATAATAAAATGGGGCATTTATAGGTTTTGGAAGTCTGATGTATTCGTTTTTTAATATTTCCAAATTACTCATTAGATATTGTCCCGAAACTAATTTCCCGAAATGATATTGAAATGGCCAATAAGGAAAAGGGACGTATTTTTTATCCCAATTAATAGCAAGAGCACCATTAAAATAATTCAAATTATTTCCTAAGCTATCGGCTTGGTTATAAAAAAAAGAGCGTTTAGCATCAATATCAATTTCTTGAAATCCAATAATATCAGGTTTATATTTTCCGATAAAATTACGAGCGTTCTTTAAATTTTCCGAATATAATTTCTCGTCTCTATCAACAGCTAAATTATTTGTCATGCCCGATAGCCATCCTATATTGTATGTCATCACACTTAGAGTGTCAGAAACGATAGTTGGCTGATCGGTAAATTTATGAATTTGATTATACTTTTCGGCATTCCAATTATTAGAGCTGGCCCAAAAGTAAAAGACGATAAATGCCAAAATGAAGACAAGAAGGAAGTATAGTATTTTTTTCATCAGATTAGAACTTTAATTGTTTTCCAAACTTATAAAAAATCAGCGACATACCTTAAGGCATAAAAAAAAGGGAGCTTTTTGCTCCCTCTATTAACAAAATACACCGATTGTTTTAAACTACGCCTTGAGCTAGCATAGCATCTGCTACTTTCACAAAACCAGCAATATTTGCACCATTAACATAATTAATGAAATCGCCTTCTTTACCCCATTTTACACAATTTTCGTGGATATCAATCATAATAGAGTGTAATTTATTATCTACTTCTTTGCGTGTCCAAGATAAACGCATAGAATTTTGAGACATTTCTAAACCTGATACGGCAACACCACCGGCATTAGCTGCTTTCCCCGGTCCGTAAAGAATTTTACTGTCAATATAAATCTTGATTGCTTCCGGTGTAGAAGGCATATTAGCACCTTCTGAAATGCAATAACAACCATTATTAATTAAAGTTTGGGCTTCCTCGTCGTTAATCTCATTTTGGGTAGCACAAGGAAGAGCAACATCAACTTTAATGCCCCACGGACGTTCATCTTCAAAATATTGTACGCCAAATTTATTAGCATATTCTTTTATTCGACCACGTTTTACATTTTTCAATTCCATAATCCAAGCTAACTTTTCTGCATCGATACCATCAGGGTCATAAATAAAACCTGAAGAATCCGAAAGGGTAACAACTTTACCGCCTAACTCAGTTACTTTTTCAGTAGCATACTGAGCTACATTACCGGAACCGGAGATAGCAACTGTTTTACCTTTAAAAGTTTCATTGCGAGTGGCCAGCATTTCTTTAGCAAAATAAACAGTTCCGTAACCTGTAGCTTCAGGACGGATTAAAGAACCTCCCCAATCTAAACCTTTCCCAGTTAAAACTCCTACAAATTCATTACGTAAACGTTTGTATTGTCCAAATAAAAACCCAATTTCACGACCTCCAACACCAATATCACCGGCAGGAACATCTGTATCGGGTCCGATATGGCGTTGCAATTCAGTCATAAAGCTCTGGCAAAAACGCATTACTTCATTATCTGATTTGCCTTTAGGATCAAAATCGGAGCCACCTTTACCGCCACCCATAGGGAGTGTAGTTAAGCTGTTTTTAAGGACTTGCTCAAAAGCTAAGAATTTTAGAATGCCTAAGTTTACCGTTGGATGGAAACGTAATCCTCCTTTATAAGGTCCTATAGCACTATTCATCTCAATACGATAACCCTTATTTAATTCCACTCCGCCTTTATCATTAATCCAAGGTACTCTAAATAAAATTACTCTTTCGGGTTCAACCATCCTATCAAGAATCCTTGCCTCTTTGTATTGAGGGTTTTCTTCTACAAAAGGAATAAGAGATTCAACTACTTCATGAACTGCTTGATGAAATTCAACTTCACCCGGATTTTTAGCTATAACTTTAGCCATAAAACCTTGTACTTTTTGTTCCATTACATTCGACATAGTTTTAAATTTTATCAGATTAAATTTTTATATTTATTTACTTCAAGTTTATCTATAAAAAATATTGAAAAATAATTTTTCTATACTATTTCCGTAGATTTCGTATAAAATTCAGTAAATCACGCAAAGAGTTCCAATTGCTGTTTTTTATACAAATCCACATAAATCATTTGTCAATAATGAAGTACATAATCAGAAAAATAAGTAATTTCGCAGCCTTAAAATAAGAAGATATAAAACCTTGTACTATGTTACGCACACATAAATGTGGAGAATTAAGAATTTCAGATATAGATAAGAATGTTAAACTGAGTGGTTGGGTACAACGCTCGCGAGATTTAGGAGGAATGACTTTTATAGATTTGCGCGATCGTTATGGTATTACTCAGTTAGTTTTTAATATGGAAACTCATGCTGCATTATGCGAACAAGCAAGGAAACTTGGTCGTGAATACGTAATTCAAGTAGAAGGATTAGTAGCAGAAAGAAGTAATAAAAATGCCAAAATGCCTACCGGCGATATTGAGATAATTGTAGAAAAAATTGCGGTATTGAATAAATCTAAATTGCCTCCATTTACTATTGAAGATGATACCGACGGGGGAGAAGAAATACGAATGAAATATCGCTATTTGGATTTACGCAGAAATCCTTTGCGTAAAGCTATAGAGTTACGTCATAAAATGGCTATCACTACTCGTAACTATCTCGATGCACAAGGTTTCTTAGAAATAGAAACGCCATATCTTATTAAATCTACTCCTGAGGGAGCGCGCGATTTTATTGTGCCTTCGCGTATGAATTCCAACGAATTTTATGCTTTGCCTCAGTCGCCGCAAACATTTAAGCAACTCTTAATGGTAGGCGGTTACGATCGTTATTATCAAATAGTAAGATGCTTCCGCGATGAGGATTTACGTGCTGACCGTCAGCCTGAATTTACACAAATTGATTGTGAGATGGCTTTTGTCGATAGGGAAGATATTCTAAATACTTTCGAGGGATTGACACGTCATCTTTTTAAAGAAGTTAAAGGTTTGGATGTTGGTGAATTTCCACGTATGGAATATAGCGATGCTATGAAATATTACGGTTCTGATAAACCCGACATTCGTTTTGAAATGCGTTTTGTAGAACTTAATGAGCTAACACAGAATAAAGGATTCGCTATTTTTGATCAAGCAGAATTGATAGTTGGTATTAACGCTAACGGTTTGGCAGGATACTCCAGAAAGCAATTAGATAAACTAACCGACTTTGTAAGAAGACCACAAATTGGAGCTAAAGGCTTGGTTTACATAAAATATAATACCGATGGTAGTTTTAAATCATCGGTAGATAAATTTTATAGTACAGAAGATATGCAAGCAATAGCCGATCGTTTTGATGCTAAACCCGGCGATTTAATGTTAATTCTTTCAGGTGATACTGATGCTGTTCGCAAACAATTGGGTGAATTACGTTTAGAAATGGGTAATCGTTTGGAATTGCGTAAGCCAAATGAGTTTGCTCCTCTTTGGGTAGTTGATTTTCCACTTTTGGAGTGGGATGAAGATAGTGAACGTTTTCATGCTATGCACCATCCATTTACAAGTCCAAAACAAGAGGATATAGCTTTATTGGAAACCGATCCCGGAAAAGTAAGAGCAAATGCTTACGATTTAGTTATTAACGGAACGGAAATTGGTGGTGGATCTATTCGTATTCACAATCGCGAATTGCAAAAGCTGATGTTCAAACATCTTGGTTTTACGGATGAAGAAGCACAAGCGCAGTTCGGGTTCTTGATGGATGCCTTTGAGTATGGCGCTCCTCCTCATGGTGGCGTTGCATTTGGTTTTGATAGAATTACAGCTTTGTTTGGCGGTTCCGATTCTATCCGCGATTATATTGCTTTTCCGAAAAATAATTCCGGTCGTGATATGATGATAGATTCACCTTCGCCCGTTGCACAAGAGCAGTTGGATGAGTTGATGCTGAATATTGTTAAAGTTAAAAAGTAATCTTTCGACAGACTCAACACCATCTTTTTGCATTAGCGAGGGGAAATCGGGGCGCGACTTTAAGTCGCGCCCCGAATAAAGCTAAGCGACCCTTCATCTCGACGGAATGCAATGGAGGAGAGATCTCATTTTAAGTTGGAATGAGATTTCTCATTTCATTACACTCCATTCGAAATGAAGAAGTTTTATGATTAATTAGATTTGCTAATAATTCAATCCCTACGAGGGTTTAAAACCCTCGTAGGGATAATGGAGAACCTTCGTAGGGATAATTACATCAAGCTCTATCCCATTTGATAAAAGGATTCAAAACCAAATTGGCATTGTAATAACGAGGATCTCCGCTTACTTCTTTGCCCAGCCATTTTGGTTTTTCAAAAGCTTCTGATTCGGATTGTAATTCGACTTCTGCGAGGATAAGTCCCTTGTTTTCACCAGAAAATACATCTACTTCAAAAATATGATTTCCAATAGGAATACGATAACGTATTTTCTCAATTGAACTTCCAATGGCCAGTTTTAAAAGTTCCTTCGCTTCTTTTGTGTCAATTTCTTTTTCCCATTCAAAGCGCGATAATCCACTCGCATTTGTCTTGCCTTTAATGGTTAAAAAGGCTTTTTCATTCTGAATACGAACACGAACCGTTCTCGCCTTATCTAAAGATAAATAGCCCTGAATAATATCAAGACTTTCTTTGGCTTGACCAATAAAATCACCTTTAACTAAAAATTTACGTTCTATTTCTATTAGCACCTGACAATCTTTATTATTTACAGCCAAAAATAATCAATAAAGTCGAATTATTTTTTTGTTTTCCAATCAATTATTGCGATACGCTTTTTACCGTCCATTTTTATACAGAGTGATTTTTTAAAACGTAAGTGTTTAAAATAAGTTGTTTGTTCAATAGGCTTAATAGCTTCGAGTTTCTCCCAGTTTATATTTCCTGTTTTTTCACCTGCTTGTACTGAGAAATATCCAACATCAGCAGCTGTTACATTATGAAAGAAATGTGAGCCTGAGCTGGCATCAAGAGGAAATGTATCCAAACTTGTTTCAACAATTATTTTAGCCATTGATATTTGTGGCCAGGAAACGGGGATTCCTATCCACGGATCGCGAGTACCCCATCTTCCTGGTCCAATAAGAACATATTCTCGTCCTTCTTCTCTCATTTTTTGATTTAGGGTGCTGATTTCGCGAACCATATCATTGGTCTTACTCTTATCAAAAGTATTGATATCAGCATAAATTAAATCGTAAATATCTTCTACTTTACCATTTCCCATTCCGTGCTCGGTATAAAGTAGCAGACTGTCTTTATCGACATTTTCCATATCTATGCTATAATCTTCAGCATTACCAATAAGTGGTTTAATTTGAAGAATATAAAGCTTGCTTTTGCCCAATTCATCTTTTTCCAGATTAACAGCAAATTCTATTTCGACCGGTGCTCCCATGGCTTCTTTTACAACTTCCAAAACAATTTTGAGAGAGCTAGCCAAAGGGATATAATTATGTTTTAAAATATTGGCAAAATTTAAAATTTTCGGACCTTTATGATGACTTCCGCTAAGTAGTTGATCGTTATTTACATCATAAACGGAAGCGCAATGTTTCAGAGTGCCGTGGCTTTCAGCTTCAATTATATCCATTTTAACTAATCCCGCATCTTCTCCTTTAAGTAAATCTAAGTTTTTATTTCCCATTTGCACGGCATAAAAATGAACTTGAGAATTTTTAAGTAAAGATTTACTCGAGAAATTTTCAAGTGTAGGGTATTTAGGAGAGAATCGGTATGATTTTTCTCCTTCAACAACATATTTCCCTAGCCCTAATGCAATATTTGCAAAGCCTTCTTCCGGCTTCATATGTCCAATAGGATAATAATTATATGATTGAGCAACACCGCTAATATGAGGATAAAATACATTATTATATTGATTTCCAACAACTTCTTGAATTATGATTGCCATTTTCTCCTCTTCAATTTTATAATTAATGGCTTCTACATATGAAATTGAAGTGTCGGAATAAATAGAAGCATAAACCAGTTTTATAGCGTCTGTCAATTGCTTTAGTCGTACCTGAATATCAGGATGATCATTAGGTAAGATATAGGTATCAAAAATACCTGCAAAAGGCTGAGACAAGCTGTCTTCTAACAAACCTGAAGAACGAATAGCTAAGGGTTTTGTTGCGAGTGATACTACGCGGAATAATTTTGTAATTAATTCCTTACTTATTAAACTTTTTATAAACAGAACTTTAATTTGATTATAAGAATTTGTGTTCTTCATTTTTTCCCTCAACTGATTATTATCCAAAAACTGATCGTATTCTTCAGTTCCAATAATTAAGGTAGTGGGGATTAAAATATGGATATCAGGTAAAATTTTTGTGAAATCGAAATTATATAATAGACTGTTGAAAAAAGACAAGCCGCGTCCTTTTCCACCTAACATTCCATCGGCAAGGATAACAATATTCGAAGAATCAAGTATTTCATTATCTTCTTCAAATGGTATTAGTTTTCCTTTTTTTTGTTCGTTTCTAAATTTAGAAATGGTTTCTATTAAGTAGTTACGCAGACTCTCTCCGTCTTTAAAATCGGCAACTTTAGCAGGGTTAATTATTCGGGCAACTTGTATTTCGCCTCTAGCTTTGAGCCAAAGTGAAAAATGATTTTTGCTGGCATGATAAATTAATGACTCATCCGGAATTAAAAATAACTGCTCTTGAAACTCTTTTAATGTATGAGCAATGGCTATCTGATTCCCATCCTTATCTTTATAAAAAAAGTTACCAAATCCCAGATATTTCATTATAAATTGTTTGAATTCCTGAAATAAATTGGGCGAATTTTTATTTATAAAAGATGTTTTTAAAGCCTCTGCTTTTATTCTGTTATTTTCTTCTGATGATTGAATAATAATGGGTAAATCTTTAATTTGCTGTCGAATGTGATTTACAAGACTAAATCCTGCTTCACTATTTAGTTTGCCGTTTTTATAAAACTTAACATCGGTAATAAGGCAGAGGAAAAATTCTTTGTATTTGTTAAATATTTCAATTGCTTCTTCATAAGATTTAGTGAGGATAATCTTTGCTCTGGCGCGTAGTCGAAGGACTTTATACAATTCATCTGTGCTAACATCATCAATAATACGTCTTGTTTGATCCATTACAATATTATAAAGCATGGGCAGATAAAGAGAATAAAACTTAGGGTCGTCTTCAACAACTAAAATAACCCGAACTAAACCTTTAGTGGTGTCATTTTCAATATTAATCTTATCTTCCAAATGTTTAATCATAGTGAAAAACACCGATGATTTACCATTCCAGATAAATACTTTATTTATATGTTCATGTTCACGTGTACTATATTCTGCAATATCACGATTGTTATTCAAGAGTAAAAAGATGGGAACATAAGGGTATTCGTTTTTTATACGTTTACTGTAATTATCGGGCATTTGCCTATCTATACCCATCATAATAATTACTAAATCGTAATGCTTAACACTCAATACATCTAGAGCTTCTTCAATTGAAGATACTCCTGTAATTCGAGGTACTGAAGTTAAATTAAGTTGATAATATTTTCCCAAAACTTGTTCGGAGAATCGTCCCTCTTTTTCTATGCTATAGGCATCGTAAAGATTAGCGATAAGTAAAATTTCTTTTACTTTAAATGGCATTAAATCGTGGTAAATATCGCGTGCATAGTTGCTTCGGTTTAAATAACGCTGAAGTAATTGTTTGTTTGCAATACTTTGATCGGGGAAATAAGATTTTGGCGGAATGCTAACATAATCGCCTTCCATTTCATTTTTATCTCGAGCTTCCAAGCTGTTAAGATATCCTTCTAAACGAGATACAGTTTTTTCTAAGAGTAAGTTTTCACTATTTAAAAATGGTCCGTATGCAGCTTCTCCAAAATTTTCGATGTATTGAACATCAACAAAACCAATCTTTCTTTGTACGGTTCTAAAACGTTCTTTTAAATGACTTTTTGCAGGTTTAGGAGTCCCGGAATAATAATCTTGACCATCAAAATGAATATGAACAATAGTAAAAATTGGATATTGAAAATAATTAGGCAGGGCATTGGCAATCTGTTGAAGTAGCAAATCAGTTGATTTTCGCTCTTTTAACAAAGCTGTCATTTCGTTCAAACAAGCCAAAACATTTAGGTATTCTTCTTTTGGAATTGATTGCAGTTCGTTTTGTTGATGGTAATGTTTTGCCATAACCTTGTTGTTTTTATATAAACAGCTGACAATTTAGGCAATTTTTCTGAAAGAATAAATCGCTCACGTATAATCAAAATCGTATATTTGTTTGATGCATATACGTTTAAAAAAGCAGATAAATGATTAGCCTTTTAATAAAAGACGAATATCCTATAATTGCAGAAAGCTTAAAAGCACTCTTTAATACTACAAAAGACATTTTGGTTGAAACCACTTTGTCATCACTTCCAAACTTTGATGCAAACGGAAGGATAATTCAACCTAATATTATTTTATTTGTTGCTCATTTGGGAAGTGCTGAAGAAGCAATTAGTATTAAGCGTTTTAATCGCAATTTTGAACGAGCAAAAATTTTGGTGTTGAGTTTATCTACGGAGGAATCATTTGTCTTGCAGGTAATAAAAGCAGGAGCTAAAGGTATTTTAACACAAAATACTAATGCGAATGAATTAATAGAAGCTGTTTATACTCTAAGAAGCGGATACGATTATTATGGCAAATCCGTTACACAAATTCTTTTGAACTCGTACATTAAAAAGGCAAATGAGAATAAAGACGAAGCTTTTAGTAAACCGATGAAAGCTCTGTCGGAAAGAGAAATTGATGTGTTAAAACTTTTTGCAGAAAGTTTTACAAATCAAGAAATTGCAGATAAACTATTTATTAGTATACGTACTGTCGAAAGTCATAAAAACAATATTATGCGAAAAATAAATCTGCGTACCACAGTTGATTTAGTCAAGTTTGCAATTAGAAATAATTTAATACAGGTATAAGAGCAAACTATATTTTAAGAACAATTAGGATATTCTTATTATTTGGCTGTCGCAGACAAGTGTTTTTCGTTATTTTTGCCATCAAATTAAGATAACAATAAATGTACAACCATAAAATTCATATTATTTTACTTCTTTTTATTGGAATTCTTTTTGGAAGCTGTACCCAGATAAAAAGTGTTACTAAAAAGACAAATCGTACAAAGCCTAAAGAAGAGAAGTTAGCTCAACTGAATATTTCTCAAGATGAACTTGTTCAAAATGATTTATCTGCGGAAGTAGTTAATGATACTTTAATTGAACCAAGTGCAGATAGTTTAAGTGAAGTGAATCAGGTATTTGACACTTTAGCTTTTGCTAATTTCTTTAAAAACAAATTCGGCTATCAAGATACTATCCCGGAAAATTTAAGTATGCTAAATGGGTCTGCAATATTACAGCAATTAGATAGTTTGGCTGCGCTTAAAATATTTGATCGTTATCATTTTGAAAAGGATACTGCCGTTTTAAATGTTCATCATTTTAAAGCTGAGGAGCGTCCCGTATATTCCGATTCTGTTTATGCTTTACGTATTGGCGTTTTGAATTCTCAAACGCCTATCGATTTAGAATATAACCAACATGTAAAAGGATATATTAAAATGTATTCCGGAAAGGGCCGTAATCAAACAGCACGTATGTTAGGGCTTGCAGAGATTTATTTTCCTATGTTTGAAGCTGCACTTGATAAATATAATATTCCATTAGAAATAAAATATTTAGCTATTGTTGAAAGTGCTTTAAACCCAACTGCCGGTAGTCGTGCCGGAGCAAAAGGGCTTTGGCAATTTATGTATGCTACAGGGAAGATGTATGGCCTAAAGCAAAATTCTATGGTGGATGATCGCTACGATCCTTATAAAGCCACAGACGCTGCTTGCCGGTATTTGCTTGATCTATACGGTATTTATCACGATTGGAATTTAGTTTTAGCTGCTTATAATTCAGGACCTGGAAATGTTAATCGTGCAATTCGTCGTGCAGGAGGATTAAAAAATTATTGGGCAATTTGGCCATTTCTGCCTCGCGAAACAAGAGGATATATTCCGGCTTTTATCGCAGTTAACTATATGTTTAATTATGCGGCAGAGCATAATATTTATCCAGTAGATCCTGGGATTTTATTTAATCAGATTGATAGTATTAGCGTTCGTGATGTTATTTCTTTCGATCAAATAGCTGAATTTATGCATCTTCCTGTTGAGGATGTAAAATTCCTAAACCCTGCTTATAAGGAAGGTATTATACCTGCTGTAAATGGTCAAAAATATATTCTTCGTCTTCCTCGTAAGTATATAAATTATTTTATTGAAAATGAAGATAGCCTATATGCTTTTAAATCGAAAAAAGGTATCGAGCGTGAAAAATTGTTGGCTAAAATAAAACAGGCTAAACAAAGAAGTATTCATATTGTACGCAGTGGCGAAAATTTAGGATTAATAGCACATAGATATCGTACTTCTGTTTCTCGTTTAAAAGCTTGGAATGGTCTCAGAAGTTCACGTATTTATCCCGGACAAAAGTTAATTGTTTATAGTCCGGGTAACTCTCCCCGAACTTCCGGTATTCGGAAGCAAAGTACTACATCTTTAAATGGATTTCATAAAGTTAGATCGGGAGAAAATCTCGGACTGATAGCAAAAAAATATGGAATTACAGTCTCTCAGCTTAAGGCTTGGAATAATATTAGCAGGAATTTAATTCGTCCCGGACAGCAGCTTCGTATTAAAGCTGAAGCTCAAAAAACAACAAGTTTAACAAGTTCATCCGACAGTAAAATAATATATCATACTGTTCGTTCCGGTGATACTCTTTGGGATATTGCTAAAGAATATAATTCTACAATTAACAGTATTCGTAGACTCAATAAAATGGGGAATTCAAGTCGGTTAAAACCGGGTCAGAAATTAAAAGTACAAATTCGTTCGTAAATAAAGCCTGTTTTTGGAATGGTATTTGCTTCTTTAAGCGAGATAATAATTTCAACAATTAAGGTTTTCTATTTGTAAAACAATAATCTATGAAAAAGAAATTCGTTTATTTATTCTTATTTGTTACTGGCATTTTAAGCCTAAATTCCTGTAGTGAAGATTCTAAAAACCCTAAAGGAAAACACCCATCTTCCGGAGGTCCTAACGAAATGCTTATTATCACACAAAATTTAGGACAATGGGAAGGTGAAATAGGCGACAGTATTCGTGCTGCTTTTGGACAAGATATGCCGGTTTTATCTATTCCGGAACCCGAATTTAATTTAGTAAACATTAATATAAAATCTCTTGAAAAGAAGATGTTTAAAACACATCATAACTTATTCATTATTGATATTAACAAAAAATTTCCTAAAGCATATACGGAAACTAAAAAAGACTTATGGGCAACACCACAAATGGTTGTTAAAATAAATGCTCCATCCATTGAAGCATTTATCGGGGAGTTTGAAAAAAATAAAAAAACTAATCTTGAATTATTCCGAGAGAATGAGAGAATTAGGATTATTAAATCATATGCTTCAAGATTTAAAAATATAAATGCAGTACGCGATTTACGCGAAAAATATAATTTGGAAATGAATATTCCAAAAGGGTATCAAATAGCGGTATTAGAAAATAATTTTGCTTGGATTAGAAAAGAGACTACAACTAATTCTATGAATATATTAATTTATACAGTTCCCTACTCTGATACCAATGTTTTTAATCCAAATAAAATTAAGCAAAGCAGAAATCTATTAACTAAAGTAAAAATTCCAGGTCCAACAGATGAGTCTTTTCAGAAAATCTCTGATGAATATATTCCGGTTCAAAGTCGGCGTATAAATTTTAACGGTTATTATGCAACTGAATTACGTGGTTTATGGGATTTAGAAAACGACTTTATGGGAGGTCCGTTCTTGTCTTATACTTTTGTTGATGAATCTCAAAACAGACTTATTACAATAGACGGTTTTATGTATGCTCCTAAACAGAAAAAAGCAGTAATGCTAAGGGAGTTAGAAGCTATTTTGTGGTCGACGAAATTAGTTAAAAACTAATCCTTCATCATTTTAGCAGCAACTTTAATTGCCAATTTGCGAGGTGAAAAGCGAAGCATAAAAGTTAAGAAACGGTTGTTGGAGCCATAAATTGCTAAGGTTTTTCTTTTCATCATAGCCTCAAATGCAAATTCAGCTACTACAAAAGATAGGGGAGCTCCTTTAAATATTTTATTAGAATTATTCATTTTTGCCTTTTCTTGAAATTCGCTTAGTGTTGCTCCGGGACAAACGGTAGTAACGTGGACTCCTAAGGGTTTTAGTTCGTATGCAAGAGCTTCGGAAAAGTTTAGGACATATGCTTTAGTAGCTGCATATACGGCAAAATTAGGAAGGGGTTGAAAAGCAGCTGTTGATGCAATATTTAAAATATGTCCAAAGTTATTTTCTACCATATGAGGTGCAATTAACCTGCATAATTTGGTTAGGGTGAGCATATTCAAATGCATCATGCTTTCAAGTCTGTTGATGTCTTCTTTGTGAAAATCGCCAAAATCGCCAAAACCCGCATTATTTACTAATACATCAATATATAAATTTTTCTTTCGGATAATGTCCATCAATTGTTCCGCGCTATCGGGTTTAGACAGGTCTAAACTAATAACAATGGCATCGATAAAGAATTCTCTTTTTATATCTTCAGCTAAATAAATAAGTTTCGATTCTCTTCTGGCAACTAAAACCGGTCGGTATTTCTTCTCAGCAAAAACTAAAGCTAATTCTTTGCCTATACCACTTGAGGCTCCTGTAATAAGTGCTGTTTTCATAAGTAAGTATCTAGTTAAGACAGTATTAATAAATTAAACTAAAATAGACTTAGAGTGTGAAGGGTGATAAAGTTTGTGTACGAATATAACAATTTTAACCGTATAAAATAAACATCGGTAATATTCTATAGAATAAACTTATTCTTTATATATACACTTTAGGAAAGAACGACACTCAAAAGCACAATGAAATTTATTTTCAACTATTTTTTTATTCTTCTTCTTCTAATGCTTTCTGCAAATCATCAGTCATTTCCAAATTGTGGAAAACATTAACAACATCATCATCTTCTTCAAAAGCTTCTATCATTCTTAATACTTTTTTAGATGTTTCTACATCGAGAGACTCTGTATTATTTGGAATGCGTTGTAACTCAGCTGTTTCGGGCTCTATATTTAGCTCTTCAAGTTTTTTCATCATATTGCCAAAATCTTCCAAATTAGTGGTGATAGTAACTATTCCATCTTCAATTTCAAAATCTTCGGCTCCGGCATCAATAATTTCAAGTTCTATTTCATCTATATCTAAATCGCCAATAGGGAAAGAAAAAATGCCTTTTCTATCGAAGATAAAACTTAAAGAGCCGTTTTTTCCTAAGCTTCCTGAATATTTATTAAATATTGCTCTTACATTAGAAACGGTACGCTGTGTGTTGTCTGTTGTGCATTCTACAAATACGGCAATTCCGTGAGGAGCATAGCCTTCATAAGTTAGCTCAACATAATTTGCGCCATCCTTATCGTCACCTTTTTTAATTGCTCTGGCAACATTATCTTTAGGCATACTGGCAGCTTTTGCTAAAGTAATGGCTAAACGTAAACGCGGATTACTATCCGGATCGTTACCGCTTTCTTTTACGGCAATTGTTATATCTTTTACTAATTTACTAAAAAGCTTAGATCGTTTTGCGTCGGCAGCTCCTTTTTTTCTCTTTATAGTTGACCATTTACTGTGACCTGACATATTAAAATAAATTTATGTTGATTCTTATTTATGCCGTAAAATTACGAAAAAATAATAGTTGTAACCACAATAAAAAAACTACGTCATAGAAGCGAAACAAAAATTATTTATCATGGAACCAAAAAAGTTAAGAAGAAGTTATAAGGATAAAACAATTGGAGGTGTCTCAGGTGGTTTAGGTGAGTATTTTACAACCGATCCGCTTATTTTTAGAATCCTTTTTATTGTTTTACTTTTTAGCGGGGGAGGAGGTTTTATTATTTATTTATTAATGTGGATATTTATTCCATTAGACAAATCAGAATATGGAGATAGTTTTGGTAATTCAACAAATGAGGAAAATGAAGCTACAATTGTTGATGATGATTCTAAAGAAAATAAATCGTCCAATGGAAGTATTATAGGAGGCTCTATTTTGATTGTAATAGGATTATTTTTCTTGCTCGATAATCTATGGCCATGGTTAGATTTTGCAGATCTTTGGCCTATTGCTTTAGTTGTTGCCGGTTTAGCAATTGTTAAAATGAATTATACCGGAAAAAATAATGATAATAAAGATGATAATAAAAATGATGACGCAGAACCTTCTGCAGAGTTATAAAAAATATACACTATGAAAAATAAAAATGTTTTTTGGGGAATACTTTTAGTTGTAATCGGAACCCTGTTTATTTTTGATAACTTAGGGTGGCTCCATTTTAGTTTTAGAGCTATCTTTGATATGTGGCCTGCTCTGTTAATTCTTTGGGGAATTTCTATGCTGCCAATAAAAGGAGGATTAAAAACTACCTTGTCGGTTGTAACTGTAGTCTTAGCTATTTTAGTGGGTTCTACCCGTGATTATAGCAGCAATCATTGGCCAACTATGTTAAGCAGACATGTTCATCATGCTAGAGGTGTTGACTGGGATGATTATGAAGACGCCAAAAGCGCAGATGACAATACTTACACCTATAAGTTTTTTGAAGATTATGAAGAATCTATAGATGTAGCTATTTTAAATATGGATATTGCTGCCGGAAAGTTTCGTATAGAAGATACAACTTCCTTTTTAATTGACTTTGAAGCTGAAAATAATTTGGGTCAGTATAAAAAAGAGATAATGAAAAATGGCTCTACTACAGAAATATATGTTAGGCTCGAAGATGGAAAATTTAGATCGGGAACCAATAAAAATCACGCATATATAAAATTAAATACTCATCCTTTATGGGAAATGAAATTAGATGTTGGTGCAGCTGATTTTGTTGCCGATTTACGTGATTTTAAAGTAAGAAAAGTAGAAATTGATGGAGGAGCTTCGGCTATTAAATTAAAAATTGGCGATAGACAAAACGAAACAAATATTGATATTGAATCGGGAGCTTCTGCTGTTAAGATTTATATCCCTGAATCAGCAGGATGTGAGGTGATAAGTGATATAATGCTTTCTGATTTAGACCTAAATGGTTTTATAAAAGAAGGAAAAATATATCGTACACCTGACTTCGATAATAATAAACAAAAAATATATATACGATTAGAGGCAGCTATTTCTGCTTTAAATGTAATTCGTGAATAGTTAATTGTTAGAGATTAGACTTATTTTGAGGCTGTTTAAGATTAGATTAAACAGCCTTTTATTATTAATCTTTTTCTGTCTGACTTTGTCGAAAAACAAATTTTTGAATTTCTATTCTGAATATAAAAAGCTTAATTTCTATCATACTAATTGCGTAATTATTAATAAACGAATTCTTTTTTTTCTTTTATAGGTCGTTAAAAAATCATTAATATATTTATTTTTAGAGATTAAAGACAAGGATTAACTACCAAATTATCAGGCATTTATCTATTTAATAACATTTGTTTAATAATATAAAAGTTCACAAAATTCAATGTAACATTTGGATTAATAGGAATTTTATGTGTTATTTTGCCGAAAATTTAAACCAATAACAAATTTGATTTTTATCTCATACCACTCATTTTTTGTTAAAAATCACTTAATAAATATAAAGGCTTAGAATGGCAAAAAATTTAGTAATTGTCGAGTCTCCTGCTAAAGCGAAGACGATAGAAAAAATTCTCGGGAAAGATTTTCTTGTTAAATCCAGCTTTGGACATATTGCGGATTTAGCCAAGAAAAATTTTGGTGTTGATATTGAAAATGGATTTAAACCCAATTACGAAATATCTGCTGATAAGAAAAAAGTAGTTGCCGACCTTAAAAAGGAAGCTAAGAAAGCAGAGACTGTGTGGTTGGCGGCGGATGAGGATCGTGAAGGAGAGGCTATTGCTTGGCACTTATTTAATCAATTGGGGCTGAAAAAAGAAAATACCAAACGTATTGTTTTTCATGAAATTACAAAAAGTGCAATTCTAAATGCTATTGAAAATCCACGCGATATAGATATTAATTTAGTAAATGCACAACAAGCCAGAAGAGTATTAGATCGTTTGGTTGGTTTTGAAGTTTCACCCGTTTTATGGCGTAAGGTAAAACCTTCACTTTCTGCCGGTCGTGTACAATCTGTTGCTGTACGTTTAATAGTGGAAAAAGAGGAGGAGATTAAGAAATTTACTATCACTTCTTCTTATCGGCTTACTGCAAAGTTTTATACCGATGATTTGAAAAAAGAATTACTCGAAGCGGAACTTCCAAAACGTTTTAAAACTAAAGAAGAGGCGAGGGCTTTTCTTAAAGATTGTTTAAGTGCAAGCTTTACCGTAAAAAATATAGTTAAAAAACCCGGAAAACGAAGTCCTGCAGCTCCATTTACAACTTCGACTTTACAGCAGGAAGCTAGTCGGAAAATGGGTTATTCGGTTAGTAAAACAATGGTGGTTGCTCAGCAGTTGTACGAATCAGGTAAGATTACTTATATGCGTACAGATTCGGTTATTCTTTCGGGTCAAGCTATTGGTCAGGCTAAAGCTATGATTAGCAATACTTATGGCGAAGAATATTCTAAAACGCGGCAATATAGAACTAAAAGTAAAGGAGCACAAGAAGCTCACGAGGCTATACGTCCAACAAATCTTGGTAAAAGTACAATTAGTGGAGATAGTGCTCAGCAAAAACTTTATAACCTTATTTGGAAACGTACAATTGCCAGTCAAATGGCAGATGCAATTATTGAAAAAACAAATATTGAGATTGAAATATCTGAAAAGAAAGAAATTTTATCTGCTAAAGGTGAGGTGGTTACATTTGATGGCTTTTTAAAAGTTTATATGGAATCTTCCGACGATGAAAACGGAAAGTCCGGTGAAGTCAAAGGAATGCTTCCGGTAGTTAATAAAGGCCAGTTGCTTAACTTGTTTGAAATGAGTGCAATTGAGCGCTTTGTTCAACCCCCTGCTCGTTATACAGAAGCCAGTCTTGTTAAAAAACTCGAGGAGTTGGGTATAGGAAGACCGTCAACTTATGCTCCAACAATTTCGACTATCCAAAAAAGACAATATGTTGAAAAAGGCGATAGCGAGGGTTTTGAGCGTGAATATCAATTGATTTGCTTAAAACAAGCTCAACTAAAAGAGAGTATTAAAAAGGAAAAAACAGGTAATAATAAAGGAAAGTTAATACCTACTGATATTGGTATTTTAGTAAATAAATTTCTAACGAATAACTTTACCGATATTATCGATTTTCAATTTACAGCCAAAGCCGAAAAAGAGTTTGATGCTATTGCTGCCGGCAAAAAAGAGTGGAATAAAATGATAGGTAGTTTTTATCATCCATTCAAAAAACGTGTCGATAATGCAATGGAAAATGCTGAACGCGAAAAAGGTGAACGCCTTTTAGGTGTTGATCCAAAATCAGGGAAAAATTTATATGTAAAAATTGGTCGTTATGGAGCAATGGCACAACTTGGCGAAAGTTTAGATGAAGAAAAACCTCGTTTTGCAAGTCTTAAAAAAGGTCAGTCTATAGAAAATATCAGCTTTGAAGAAGCTATACGTCTTTTTGATTTTCCTCGTTCGCTTGGTGTTTACGAAGACTCGGAAATGACAGTTGCTATTGGCCGTTTTGGTCCTTATGTAAAGCATAATGGCTTATTTGTTTCTTTGGATAAAACCGATAATCCGGCAACTATTGACGCAGATCGTTGTATAGAACTTATAGAAGCTAAACGCCAGAAAGATCGCGAACGTTTTATTAAAACTTACGACGAAGATATTGAAATACAAATACTTAAAGGTCGCTGGGGCCCGTATATTTCTTATAAAAAGAAAAACTATAAAATACCTAAAACAGTTGATGCTGCTGAACTTAAATACGAAGAAGCAGTAAAACTTATTGAAAGTCAGCAAAAAGGTAAGGGAACAGCAAAAACTAAAAAAGCCACGGCTAAAAAAACAGCAAAAAAAACAACGACTAAGAAAAAGTCGGTAAAATCAACAGCTAAAAAGAAATAGAACCTTATTTTTTTGATAAAGATTTTGTTTAAACAAAACCTTTTTCTAAAATTTGGGTATAAATAGTCAAATTTCTCACTATGGATATTTCGCTATACTTTGAACCAATAAATACAGAATATTTTCTGTATCGTCAGTTTGAAGAAACCAGAAGATATGGTAATATAATTCCTCGCTACGATGAGCAAGGTGTTTTTCCCGATTTATCAAAGGCAAAGATCGCCTTGATAGGTGTTGGTGAAGAACGAAATGCTATCAATAATAATGGTTGTGGAAAAGGGATGGATAATATTCGAAATTATTTTTATTCGCTTTTTGCAGGCGATTATAATGTCGAAATTGTTGATTTAGGAAATATCAGAATAGGACACGATGTTAAAGATACCTATTATGCATTAACTACTGTAACGGCTTATCTGCTTGAAAATAGTATTGTTCCAATTATTATTGGAGGAAGTCAGGATTTGACTTTTGCCAATTATCAGGCTTATGAAAATTTAGGTCAGATTATAAACATTGTTTCTGTAGATAATCAATTTGATTTGGGGGAAAATGAGAACGATTTAAATGCTAAATCATATCTATCAAAAATAATTCTTCACCAACCAAACTATTTATTTAATTATACCAATTTAGGTTATCAAACTTATTTTGTAAACCCAAGCGCAGTCAAGTTGATGAAAAATTTGTTTTTTGATACTTATCGTTTAGGAAATGTACGTGCAAAAATGCAAGAGGTAGAACCAATGGTTCGCAATGCCGATATGATAAGTATTGATATTTCTGCTATTCGTCAATCTGATGCTCCAGGTAATGCTAATGCTACTCCTAATGGCTTTTATGGAGAAGAGTTGTGCCAGATTACACGTTATGCCGGACTTAGCGATAAACTTAGTTCTATAGGGTTTTATGAGTATAATCCCGAGATGGACGCAAATGGTCAAACGGCTCATCTAATAGCTCAGATGATGTGGTATTTTATTGATGGCTTTTATTCGAGATTAAGTGATTTTCCCGTTAATAAAAAGAGTCGAGAGTATAAAAAGTTTATGGTTAAGCTTAGCGACAGGGAAGATGAATTGGTATTCTTTAAAAGTAAAAAAAGTGATCGTTGGTGGATGGAAGTAGATTGTGCTGCAACAGTAAAAGCTAAATATGAACGACATTATTTGGTTCCTTGTTCTCAAACCGATTATGAATATGCCTTGGAAGACGATGATATTCCTGATCGGTGGTGGCAGGCATATCAAAAATTGATGTAATTCACTTTTTTCGATTGCAGTTTCAAGAAATCTATTACATTAGCAAAAAAAATTACAAATGTTTACGGTTACTAACTTTCGATTTTTATTTTGTTTTAAAATTAAAGCCTGAGGACGAACCGTATTTTATCTATAAAAAAATATAAAGTCCTAAATAATTAGGGCTTTTTTTTATGCCTATGAATGAAAAAATTAGTGTAGCTATACAAGGAGTTAGTGGAGCATTTCACGAAATTGCAAGTCGCCAATATTTTAACAAACAGCAAGTCGAAATAATTCAGTGTTTGTCTTTCAATGATTTATTTGATACTCTTCTTTTAGATGAAGCTGAGTATGGTGTTATTGCAATTGAAAACTCTGTTGTTGGAAGTATCATTCCCAATTATGCGCTTTTGCGAGAGTCTAAACTAAAAATACTTGGTGAAATATTTTTAAGAATAGAGCAACACCTAATAGTATCAAAAGGAGAAAAACTAGAGAATATTAAAGAAATATATTCACATCCGATGGCTCTTGAGCAATGTCTCAATTTTTTAAATCCACTACGTAGGTCAGGAGTTAGGATACTGGAAGCAGAAGATACAGCGTTAAGCGTTAAGCGTATTGCCGACAACAACTTAAAAGGGGTTGCTGCTATTGCCAGTGATTTGGCAGCAGAAATATATGGATTAGAAATTTTGCACAGAGGAATAGAAACAAATAAAAAAAATTACACTCGTTTTTTGGTAATTTCTAATGAGAAAAACTATTTAAGGCATCAAGAAAACATTCAAAAAAATAAGGCCTCTCTTTGTTTTCGCCTGCCTCATGAAGAAGGAAGCTTATCGCAGGTTTTATCTGTGTTGACTTTTTATAAAATAAATCTTTCCAAAATACAATCGCTTCCTGTAGTCGGTGTAGAATGGGAATATCTATTTTATATTGATCTGGTTTTTAGTAATTATGATAAGTATAAACAAGCTTTGACAGCTATTTTACCTTTAACAAAAAAGTTGACCATATTGGGCGAATATCAAAAAGGAAAGCGCCCCAAAGAGAACACGATAAAATAGATTACATCCTCCTTTTTTACATATCTAAAAAAAATAAATATAAATTGCTATTTTTCTTGCATTATGCACATATGTTCATTATATTTGCACAGCAGTTTACGTAAACTACTATATTTTTTATAAATTTAGTATTAATAATTATGCAATAATACGTGGGAATGTACAATGCTAATCAGTGAATCAATAACTTGATTGATAATTAATTACCGTGGATATTGCATGCAAAATAGGAGGTTATTATGCCAAGAGGTGATAGAACAGGCCCTAATGGAGCTGGTGCAATGAGTGGACGCAGAATGGGATTTTGTGTCGGAAATAATGTTCCCGGATTTTTAAGTGATGAAACAAATTTTCGCGGACAGAGGGGCTTTGGATTTCGACATGGATACGGAAGAGGAGCTTACCAAGGTGGCGGATACGGATTTCGTAATACGCGAGGATTATTCCCATCAGAGCCAATTGATAAAAAATCATTACTCGAAAATCAAATTGAAAGTTTAAAAAGTCAGCTTAAAGAGCTGGAAAGTCAATTTAAAAATTTAGAATAATGGGTTTATTTGGACAAGGAAAAGGCCTTGGAAAAGGCGGAGGCAGAGGACGAAATAAAGGTGGTGGATTTGGTACAGGAGGGTATTGTGTCTGTGCAAAATGTGGTGAAAAAGTCCCACACAGTCAAGGAACTAAATGTACCGATATTAAATGCCCGGCTTGTGGACATGTTATGGTACGAGATGAATTGTTGGAGCAAAAACAGAATAAAAGAAGTTGAAAATGAAGCTTCATCATTTGGCTTTAACTATTCAGAATGAAAATGAAGTTCATGAGTTTTATGAAAATATACTTGATTTTCACCTAGTCCTGAAATTTAAGCTTGAAGCAGACTGGAGTAGTAAAATATTCAATATAAATAAGTCTGCTCAAGCATTTTATTTAGAAGGGCATGGCTTAGCTTTGGAATTGTTTATCGATGAAGAAAAGAAACAGCATAGTTTTAATCATTACTGTTTAAGTTTTCCCGATAGGGAATCGTTTGTTAAAAAAGCCAAAGCAAACAAAGCTATAGTTGTTAGAATTCCAAGGGGTTCTAACGACTTAATATTTATTAAAGATTTAAGTGGAAATGTTTTTGAAATAAAAGAAGATATTAAAGACTAAATATGAGGACTTACCTAGACTGTATTCCTTGCTTTATGCAGCAAACATTACGTGCCGGAAGATTAGCGACTAACGATGAGGATAAAATTAAGCAATTGCTTGATGAAACCGGCGATTTGATAAAACATATCCCTATGGATAAAACTCCGGCTGAAGTTGGAGAAATTATTTATGCAAAAGTTCGTGAGATTACGGGTGTTTACGATCCATATAAAGAAATAAAAGTTACAAGCATTGCCGAAGCTAAGGTAATGCTTCCTACTCTTAAAGATATTTTAGAAAAATCTGAAAACAGACTTCTTACCGCCATTCGTATGGCGATAGCCGGAAATATTATAGATTTTGGAATGAGTAAAGAATTTAATCTTACCGAGGATGTTTATCGTATTTTAGGACAGGATTTTGCTCGTTTTGATTTTGAAGAATTTCAAGATCATTTAAATAAAGCCGAAACAATATTGTATATTGGGGACAATGCAGGCGAATCGGTTTTTGACAGAATTCTTATAGAAGAAATGGCGAAGAAAACATTTTATGCTGTACGTGAAGTTCCGGTAATAAATGATGTTGTAATTGAAGATGCTATCGAAAGTGGATTAGGTGATGTTGCAGAAATTATCTCCTCCGGCAGTCATGCTCCGGGAACCATTCTTTCTACTTGTAGTCCCGAATTTAATCTGCTTTTTAAAAATTCCGATTTAATCATTAGCAAGGGACAGGGTAATTATGAGGGCTTATCCGATGAAAAAAGATCAGTATTTTTTATGCTCAAAGCTAAATGTCCTGTTATTGCAAGAGATTTGGGTGTTAAAGAGAATGACATCGTTCTAAAAGGTGTGAATATTGATAAAACCAAAAAACAAGAAACATATGCTACAACTTAAGAATCAATTTATTATGGCTCCCATTAAGTTGGGATATAGTGATGGAAAAGGTAATATTACTTCGAAACATTTAGATTTTTATCTGCAACGATCTTCATATCTTGGAGCTGTTACATTAGAGCCGTTATATATGCATCCGAGTTTACGCGAATTACCAACGCAATTAGGGCTTGATTCTGATGAAAAAATTCCTGCTTATCAGGATTTGATAACTGAGATGCACAAAACAGATACTAAAGTCATTGCACATATCAATCATCCGGGAAGAATGGCTAATCCTAAAATTCCGGGAAATATTTTCTTGTCGTCTACAGATAAAGCTTGTTCAAATGGTGGAGCAACTCCTATCCGCATGGATAAAAAAATGATGAAAGATGTTTTGCAAATGCATGTTGCGGCATCATTAAGAGCTCAGAAAGCCGGTTTTGATTTTATCGAAATTCAATTTGGACATGGATACCTTATGGCTCAATATTTATCGCCTAATGTAAATGATAGAACAGATGAATACGGTGGCGATTCAGAAAACCGTATGCGTTTTCCTTTAGAAGTTTTATCTGCTGTTAAAGCAAAGGTTGATATTCCAATAATTGTTAGAATAAGTGGTGATGAGATGATTACTGATGGCTTTCATCTGCCTGAAATGATTGTTTTTGCGAAAAAGCTTGAAGAAAAAGGTGCAGCAGCAATTCATGTTACGGCGGGTTCGGCTTGCTCAACGCCACCTTGGTTTTTTCAACATATGTTTATTCCAAAGGGTAAGACTTGGGAAATGGGAGCTAAAATTCAAGAGAAGCTTGATATTCCTGTAATTTTTGTAGGTAGAATTAATTCTCCAAAAGATATTCATTTTTTAGAAGAAAAATATAATGCAAAATATATAGCATTAGGTCGCGCTTTAGTTGCCGATCCTGATTTTGTAGGTAAATATCTTAATAAACAGAAAGGCCAAATCCGACCTTGTCTTGCGTGTGCCGAAGGATGTTTGGGAGGAGTTAAACAAGGAAAAGGATTAGGTTGCGTTGTAAATCCATTGGTAAACACAGGACTTTCTAAGCCTTCAAAAGCTAATCAAATAAAAAAATATGCTGTTGTTGGAGCAGGTTTAGCTGGGATGCAATCGGCTATTACACTCAGAGAGCGTGGTCATACTGTTGATTTATATGAAAAAAATGAAGCCGGTGGGCAGTTTAATCTGGCATATCTTCCACCAAAAAAAGAGAGCTTAAAAGAGATAGTTGATTATTATAAACAAGAATTAATAAATCAAAATGTAAATCTCATTTTAAAAGAAGCAAAGGCGGAAATACTTAATGAAAATGATTATGATGCTGTTATTATGGCAACGGGTGCAATACCTGCAATTCCTCCAATAAAAGGTTTAAAAGAATATTATTGGACTGAGTTTTTAAATGATGATCAATTACCTAAAAATGAAAAAGTATTAGTTGTTGGCGGTGGACTTATAGGATTGGAAGTGGCCTCTAAGCTTATTGAAGGGAATAATAAAATAATAGTCGTTGAGATGCTTGAGGAAATAGCCAGAGGTATGGAAATGATTGAAAAAGCATTAACGGTAAAACGTTTAAAAGAGAATAAAGTGGAGATCTATTTAAAGCATCAAGTTGTAGAAATAGATGGTGAGAGGGTTTTGCTAAAACACGAGGATAAAGAGATAAGCCTTAACGGTATTCAAAAAATAATTATTACTACGGGAATGAAAAGTTTTGTTCCATTAGTTGATGAGCTCTCAATACCTGTCTATACTATTGGCGATGCTAAAAAAATAGGTAAGGCACAAGAGGCCATACATGAAGCTTATGAATTGTCGCTAAATCTATAAATTAATCAATATGAATTGGGTCTCTATCCGTTAGTTGACGGATAGGACGGGCTGCATCCCGAAAAATCGGGATAGGCTCTGACTAAAACACAAAATTATAATCATATGAAAAAGACCAAACTTGGAATTATTATTTGCGATCGTTATAAAACCTGTGCAGGAGGAAAATGTTTTCGCTCTCTACAAAAACGCGAAGGTGCTTTTGATATTTATGCTAAAGACGAAGATGTTGAATTGGTTGGCTATACCACTTGCGGTGGATGCCCGGGAGGAAATATAGAATATGCTCCCGAAGAAATGAAAAAAAATGGTGCTGAAGTAATTCATTTAGCAACCGGCTTTGTGGTTGGTTATCCTCCCTGTCCTTATATCGAACATTTTAAACAATTTATTCCTGAAAAATATGGGATGAAAGTTGTTGTTGGAACTCACCCTATTCCTGAAAAATATAAGATTACTCACGAGGCATTAAAAACTTGGAATTCTGCTGAGTGGCAAGAAAATATTAAGCCAACAATGGCTGATGAAAAAACACGTTTGGATTATAACTAAAAAATTAAAAGAGATTTGATTTTTTGAAGTCGATAATGATTTTTTCTACTTCTTCTAAATTGTTAGTCTCCATTAATTTAGCACGTAATACAGCGGCTCCGTTAAAATCGTTGATATATATTTTGAAAAAGCGTTTTAATACTTGAAAATTTCTTTGCTGTCCCCAGGTTTTAATGTATAAACGACTATGTTTTAGCAGAATATTTAATTTATCATTGATAGTTGGATTGGCATCAGGATTAAAAAACCAAGGATTTTGGAAAATACCACGTCCAATCATAAAGCCGTCTATTGGGTATTTAGAATGTATTTTTCGAGCATCATCCATAGAAAAAATGTCGCCATTACCAATAATTGGAATATGAGGTTTTAATTTATTTCTTACTTCTAATGCTTTTCCCATTTCTTCCCATTCTGCCGGAAAATCAGTTTGCATTTTTTGTGTGCGTGTATGTAAAATTATTGCTGCAGGATCTTGTGATAGTAAAAAACTTATCCAATCCTCGGTAATATGTTGACTAAATCCTGTTCTTGTTTTAACGCTGACAGGTAACTTCGTTGCTTCTTTTGTAGCTTGAATAATTTCACCTGCTAAATCAGGAAATTTTATTAAAGCAGAACAAGAACCTTGTTTTACAACTTTTTTTACAGGGCAACCCATATTGATATCAATACCATCAAAACTGTAATTTTCATCTATATATTTTGTGGCTTCATAAAATTTTTCCGGTTTGTTACCCCAAATTTGAGCTACTAACTTTACATTTTTTTCTTTGAGTAATTTCTGTTCGGAATGGCTTACCAATAAACGACTCTTTACTTTATCTCTTCCAATAGGATGGCATAAACCATCGGTATTGGTAAACTCGGTATAAAGAACTTGTAAATAATCGGGATGACTAAGATGTAGAATGATCTCCCTGAAAGCGGTATCGGTTACGTCTTCCATAGGAGCCAGCAAAAAGCTATGAGTTTTTATTTCATTCCAAAAATTCGACATCTTATTTATTTTTTTGTTTGCAAAAATAAGATTTATTTTTTTTGAAAATAGATTTGTTTCTATTATAAAAGTATTGTCGTATACCTCTGTAAGTCGTTAAATTCGTAGGATTTAAAAATTATTAACATAAGTTAAAAAAGTTTTTCATTACAATTGTTTTCAATTCTATTAGATGTTTTATATATTTGATTTTTATTTTATTTAAAAAAGGTACTACTATGGCAGAATTTTCATTTAAACAACTAATTTACGGGGGAATGATTTCGATAGCAGGAGTTGACGGAAGTGTGACGTCGACAGAGACGAAGCATGTAAATCAGGTTTTTGATAAATACCTTAAGATGAGTGGTGGTGAAAGAAAAGAAGTACTTGCTATTTGGGATAGTAGAGGTGAAGAAGCTTTTACGGAGTTACTTATAGAAGAGCTCAAGGCTTTCCCTAAGCGTGACCAGATTGAAGCCTTTTCTTATATCATGAAATATATCAGTTGGTCTAAAACACAATACAACCAAAGTAAGCAGAAAGCGGTGAAAGGGGTTGATCCGATTCGTGCAGAAATGGAATTGTATCATAAACGTGCAGAATATATTATGCGTTCTTTAAGCTTTTCGGCTAAAGAATATGCAACCACTACACGTACCGCACGAGGTCAACAAAAACGTTAAACTTATACTGATAAAAAAACAGCCGGTCTTTTTAGATCGGCTGTTTTTTTATATTTGAAAAGGGAATAACATTTGTTATTATACCAATAATAAAACCAAATCATTGATATAAATTGTTTCTTATATTTGCTGAAAAAATGTTGCACTCGCGAAAATTTTATTATTCCCTCTTTGTTATCGGTGCTCTTTATATTTTAATTGTACAACAGTTTTTTAAAAATGAAAATCGTTTTATTTTTCAATCTCCAACTTATACAAGCGAGCTTAAATATTCGTTTAATGTCGATTTTCAAGAGCTTAATTTATCTATAAATAAAGAATTAGTTCTTCATGGGATTTGGTTTAAACATAAAGAATCAAAAGCATTAGTACTTTTTTTTCCTGATACCGATATAGATATCAGGCAGTTAAAAATGGAAGAAAATCATTATTACGCTCAAGGTTTTGATGTTCTTATGGTGGCTTATCGTGGAACGGCTGAAAGTTTAGGAAAGCCTAATAATGAGAATGATCTTTTTTCAGATGCGCAGCAGTGGTATAAGTTTGCGAAATCACAGTTTTCTGAAAACAATATTATTTTGGTAGGCAGTGGATTTGGAAGTTCTGTTGCAGCACAGCTTGCCGGAAATAATATGCCAAAAGCTTTAATCCTTGAAAAGCCCTATTTCTCTTTTGGTGATTATCAATCAAAACATAAGTATTGGTGGTTGCCATATTCTTATTTTACTTCATTTCATTTAAATACTTGGGAATATGTTCGTAAAACAAAAAGTGAAATAATTTTAATTCAAGACGAAACGAAAAAGGATAAAAAAGGATGCTTAACGGATTTTCTTAAGCAATCTGATAAAGTATATTGGTTAAAGAATAGTAAAGATGTTTATTTTAGTTTTCAAGCCGACAAAGCCATATTCTATAATGAAATTCTACAGGCGCTTTTATATTCCATTGAGTTTGAAAATTCAATTATTTTAAAAATACAATAAAGCAACTAACTTTGAATTGCCAATAATTTAAACAATGAAAAAGAAAAAACTAGCCCTACACTGGAAAATTTTAATAGGAATGCTTCTTGGTATTACCTATGGACTAATTGCTGTAAATTTCGATATGGAAGGCCTTACCCGAGACTGGATTAAGCCTTTTGGTACTATATTTATAAATCTGCTTAAGCTTATAGCCGTTCCTTTAATATTATTTTCGTTGGTTAGTGGAATCGCAAACTTGAAAGATATTTCAAAACTTTCTCGTATGGGTTTAAAAACAGTAGGAATGTATATTTTGACTACCGTGATAGCAGTATCTTTAGGTTTGCTTTTAGTAAATCTTATTGATCCGGGAGCTTCTTTTCCTCAAGACGAACAATATAAATTTGAGGAGAGATATGGCTCTGATGTGAGTAAAAAGCAACAAGATGCGGCCTCGGTTAAAGACGAATCGCCTATGCAGTTTTTAGTTGATATGGTTCCTAGTAATTTGGTCAGTGCTATGTCGCAGAATTCGCGTATGCTTCAAGTTATCTTTTTTGCCATCTTTTTTGGGGTCTCTATTATTTTATTACCCGAAAAAACTACAGAACCTGTAACTCGCTTTTTTGTTAGTATGAATTCTGTGATTTTAAAAATGATAGATCTGATTATGGAATTTGCTCCTATAGGTGTATTTGCTTTGCTCGGAGCAATAATTGTGGAATTAAAAGGCGATTCGGCATTATTTACATCTCTTGGGCTTTATGGCTTAACAGTAGTTTTAGGATTGTTTCTGATGATTTTTGTTGTGTATCCTGTTTTCCTAAAACTATTCACTAAAATTAGCTATCGCGATTTTTATAAAGGAATTGCTCCTGCTCAAATGTTAGCCTTTTCAACAAGTTCTAGTGCTGCCACATTACCTGTAACTATGGAATGTTGTGAGAAAAATCTTAAAATTTCTAAAGAAGTTACCAGCTTTGTGCTTCCTATTGGAGCAACAATAAATATGGATGGAACTAGCTTATATCAGGCTGTTGCGGCTGTTTTTATTGCTTCTGCTTTTGGAATGGATTTAACACTTGGACAACAATTAACCATTGTTCTTACAGCTACTTTGGCGTCTATTGGTTCTGCTGCCGTACCGGGGGCGGGAATTGTAATGTTAGTAATTGTATTAACTGCTATTGGAGTTCCAACGGAAGGGATTGCTTTAATTTTTGCTGTTGACAGACCTTTAGATATGATTCGTACTATGGTAAATGTTACCGGCGATTCAACAATTTCAGCAATTATTCATAGGATGGAAGCAAAAAACGGAAATTTAGTTTAACAATTCAGATTAATAAGGATTATCCGTATCATCATCATTCATCCGCGATTGTCTGGTCATTGTCATAGGCGAATATTCATTGCTAAATTCATCAGATGGAGATAAACTGGAGAGCGATCCACCGGATAAGTCAAAAGGTACATCATCAACAAATTTTGTGTATTGACCGATAAATTTAAGGGTAACAGAATCGAGAGCTCCATTTCTATGCTTAGCAATAATTATTTCGCCTTTACCTGTTGTGTCGCTTCCTTGTTCGTCTTCTGTAATATCGTAATATTCAGGTCGATAAATAAATATTACCATATCGGCATCTTGCTCAATAGCTCCGGATTCACGTAAATCTGATAGCTGAGGTTTTTTTGAACCTCCTCGTGTTTCAACAGATCTGTTTAATTGCGAAAGTATTAAAACAGGTACATTAAGCTCTTTTGCCAAGGCTTTTAACGAACGAGAGATTGTGCTGATTTCCTGCTCTCTGTTTCCTGTCCCGTCTCCACCACGCATAAGTTGAATATAATCAATTACAATAAGCTCAATTTTATGCTGCTCTTTTAATCTACGACATTTTGCACGTAACTCAAATACAGAAAGTGCGGGAGTATCATCAATAAAAATAGGAGCTTCAACTAAAGATTTTATACGCTCATTGAGTTGAGTCCATTCGTGATCTGCCAATTCTCCCTTTTTTAATTTATTAGAAGTTATCTCCGCTTCTGAAGAAATTAAACGAGTAGTTAATTGTACGGCCGACATCTCAAGTGAAAATACAGCTACAGGTCTTTTTGCCATTGCAGCATTTCGAGCCATGGTAAGTGCAAAAGCAGTTTTTCCCATACCCGGTCTGGCAGCAATAACAATTAAATCAGATTTTTGCCAACCGGCAGTAAGTCTGTCTAATTCGGTAAATCCCGAAGGGATACCACGTAAACTGCCTTCTGAATTTTTTGCGGCTTCAATTTCATCATAGGCTTCTTTAACTAGACTTTTCATATCCAGAGATTCTCTCCGGAAATTGTTTTCGCTAATATCAAACATCTGTTGCTCTGCCTTATCCAGTAACTCAAAAACATCGGTTCCGTCTTCAAAAGCATCTTTAATCGTCTCTGACGAAACGCGAATCAGCTCTCGTTGTACAAATTTTTGCATCAAAATACGAGCGTGATATTCAATATTTGCTGAGGAGGCAACTCTATTAGTTAATTGAGTAATATAATATGCACCTCCAATTTCTTCTAATTCGCCTTCAGATTTTAACTTATTCGATACTGTAAGAATGTCAATAGGTTCTGTACTTGCAAAGAGATTTTGTATTGCTTTAAAAATTTTTTGATGCGCTTGTTTATAAAAAACCTCAGGGTGTAAAATGTCAATAACAGCAGTAAGTGCATTTTTTTCTAACATCAAAGCACCTAAAACAGCCTCCTCAAAATCTAATGCTTGTGGTGGTATTTTCCCTGAACTGGTCATAAAATTACCACTTAAGGCATTAGTTTTTTTAATAGCTGTATTTTTTCCTAAGTTTTTTTGATCCATAAGTGTAAAAATAATTTTATCCTCAACCTAAGTTGATAAACATATTCTTTTGATTTCCAATTAGCAAACTTTTTATGTCATGAATTGATAACAGCTTGTAAATTTAGCTAAAATAATCAGCTGACTCAAAAAATTAAAATATTAGTTTGAACAATATCACTTTTTGCGGGATAAAAATACATATAGTTGTATAAAAGATTGAATATCTGTTACTTTTATCAATGGCATTTTGTATTTGATAGAAAGGAGATTTTGCAGATAATTCTAAAAATAAACCTATAAATGTGGTGTTTGGAACGACAATCAACAGATATAATGGTTTTAGTATTTTATTAACAAGCCTTTAAAAGAAAAATTCTTTACTTTGTTAAAAACATAAATAAATGAAGAAAATAATTTTTTCTCTCCTTATGCTGATTACGCTAATTGCTTGTGAAAATAGCCCTAAGTCTTCAGATAAAGCAGTAGAAATAAATAACAAAGTAAATAATGAAATTAGAAGTTTTGTTGTTTTAGAAACTATAGATGTAGCTTCTTATGTCTATATTTTGGGTGAAGAGAATGGAGTGAAATATTGGTACGCCACTAATGTTTGTGATGTCCATAAAGGAGATACTTTCTTTTATGATGACCCTTTGGTGATGAAAGATTTTTACAGTAAAGAACTCGACCGTCCTTTTGATGAGATTTTATTTTTGTCGAGGATTGTAAAAAATCCTGCCGAATTAAATAAACCCAAAACCGAAACTGTAAGTAAGACAAATGGGAAAATAAAAACAAAACAAATAGAGATAAGTATTGATAAGCCCGATAATACAATTAGCATTGCTCAACTTTTTAAACAAAAAGATGTGTTTAAAGGGCAAGAAGTAATTATTAAAGGAGAAGTTGTAAAGTTTAGTCCTCAAATTATGAATACAAATTGGATTCATATTCAAGATGGAACCTCCTTTAATGGTAAATATGATTTAACTATTACTTCTCAGGAAAATGTTAATGTAGGTGATATTTTAACTTTTAAAGGTTTCATAGCCGTTGACAAAGATTTTGGTTATGGTTATTTTTATGAGTTTCTGATGGAGGAAGCTGAAATTATAGAATAAATCGTTTTAAAAAAAGACAAGATGCAAAAAATGAAAATTAGTTTTTTAGTGTTAGCTGTTATGGTTTTAGTTGGATTCAAATCCGATAAACCCGCCTATCGTTTATATTCTAAAGAAGGTAAAGCCGTTAAGTTTGATAAAATGCTTGATGCTTTGCAAGAGGCTGATATTGTGTTTTTTGGAGAGTTGCATAATAATCCTATTGCGCATTGGTTGGAATTTGAATTAACAAAAGAATTATTTGCTGTAAAAGGCGATAAGCTGGTTTTAGGTGCTGAAATGTTTGAAACAGATAATCAACTCTTGATTGATGAATATCTTAGTGGCGATATAAAACAATCTAATTTTGAAAAGGAAGTTCGCCTGTGGAATAACTATAAAACCGATTATAAACCTTTATTGGAATTTGCGAAAGATAGTAGCTTGCGCTTTATCGCAACAAATATTCCACGTCGATATGCTGCCGTAGTTAACAGTAAGGGTTTTGAGGGTTTAGATGCTTTATCGGAGGAAGCAAAATCTTATATTGCACAACTTCCGATAGCTTACGATGGAGAACTTTCCGCCTATAAAAATATCTTGGAAATGATGAAAAATATGCCACATGTTAATCCAAATCTTCCAAAAGCTCAAGCTGCTAAAGATGCAACTATGGCAGAGTTTATTCTTAAAAACTGGTCGGAAGGAAATTTGTTTTTACACTATAATGGCTCTTACCATTCCGATAATTTTCAGAGTATATTATGGTATTTATATCAGGCTAATCCAACATTAAAAATTTTAACTATAAGCTGTGTTGAGCAAGAGGAAATAAATAAATTATCGGAAGATAATTTGGATAAAGCCGATTATATTATTGCTATTCCCGAAACTATGACTAAAACATATTAAGTGGTTATATGCAAGTTGAAGTTTCCACAAAACACAACCTATTGAAAAAATTGAAAGTATAAGTATTTATTTTATTAAAAAATGAATAAAAAAGTTTTATTTTTGATATGAGGAGGCTTAATTGAATTTAAATTTCAATACATATAAAGCAAATAAATATACGAGTAAATCTCAAATTAAATATGGTGATTGTCCATAAAACTAAATTAGGGATATTAAATAATTTA
>JAGGWH010000122.1 GCA_021157585.1 Bacteroidales bacterium
TATAAATTAATGATTGACAAAATTTTAACTTATATCATACGTCTTGATTTATTACATTATTATTCTTAACTTCGGAGGTGCTTATTAAAAAATAATTAATCTCTCAAACCTTATAAAAATGGCCATTAATGTTCATCGATTAGAAACTATTTTTCAACCAGATCCAAAACGTGTTATTGCTCGATTCTTTTTCCCCGGACCTGAAAGCAGAGTTAAAAATATTATTAAAAAAGTAGTGGAAATTGATAACGAGCAGGCCAAGTTAACTCTGAATCAAGCGCTCCGTAATTTTTCTGACAGGCATAGGAATATTTCGAAAATATTTATAAAACATTTTAATCTTGTAAAACATTTTGTTGATCAACTTGGCTACAACGGTAATAGCTTGCCCGAATTTAAACGTCTGCTTATAGGCGCATATTTTACTAATGAATACTCTATAGAATCAGCTGCATTCTTTAATCCGTCTATGGTCGATCACCCAGATCAAAGCAATTTACTCGAAGGTCAGAAGAGGGTTATTGTTAGTTTTAGAGCTACCGGCGAAGGACATATATCATCTATAGTTTTTAGAGGTGGCATTATTAACTCTGATGGAACCATAGAATTTAATGCATGTAGCAGACTGGTTGATGAAGCCGAAATTATCCAGAATACAATATATTCAAAAGTAGACTTTATCCACAAACTTGAAGAGATGGATATAAAAAAGAAAGTCGTTATTGATGCTGTAACGGATAATTTGGAGGAGAACTTCGATTTAAATCAACTACAACAAGCTGTAAAAAATGCTAAATCGGTTATAAGTCCGACTCCGACAAATAATAACATTTTAAATTCTATTTCCTGGCTTGCAGAATCAAATCATGAAATCACATTTTCTCTGGATACGGCTATTGGCGACCGTGTAATTTTTCCTATTTCTGCTGCTGAGAGTAATGGAATTGAAGATGCACGTTTTGTAAAATTCACCAAAGACAATGGCGATATTACATATTATGCAACCTATACAGCTTATAATGGCTACACTATTCTTCCCACTCTAATTGAAACCGATGATTTTTACCATTTTAAATTTATGCCTCTATACGGCGAAAAAGCCCAAAATAAAGGAATGGCATTATTCCCTCGGAAAATTAACGGGAAATACGCCATGATTTCACGTATCGACGGTATTAATAATTACATTATGTTTTCTAAGGATCTTAATATTTGGCAAGAAGCCGAATTATTACAAGAGCCTAAATATGCTTGGGAATGTGTTCAGATTGGAAATAGCGGATCGCCAATAGAAACAGACAAAGGATGGTTGCTTTTAACTCATGGTGTTGGAACTATGCGACAATACGCCTTAGGGGCAGTACTGCTTGATATAGATAATCCCACAAAGATAATTGGGCGATTAGAAGAGCCTTTACTCGTTCCCAACGAAAAAGAAAGAGATGGTTATGTACCTAATGTCGTTTACTCTTGTGGCTCTGTTATTCATAATAATAAATTAATCGTTCCTTACGCTATGTCCGATACAGCTTCTTCTTGTATGTGGGTGGATATGGATGAGCTTTTCGCCAAAATGGAACTTGACGGATATTCTAAAAATACGAATCAAAATTCAGGAAATATTTTAATTGTCGAAGACAATCTTATCAATCAAAAAATCATCAAAGAACTGCTAGAAAAGAAGAACTATAATACTACTATAACAACAGATGGAGTTAGTGCTTTAATGGAAATTGCAAAAACCAAATTTGATGTTATTCTTAGCGATATTAATATGCCTAATTTCGATGGCTTTCAACTTTTAGATTATATGAATGAAAAAGGAATTCATATTCCTGTTATTTTTATGACTTCATTAACAGATGATAAATCTGAACTCAGAGGATTAGAACTCGGGGCGGTAGAATACATAAAAAAACCGATAAGTTTGGAACTGCTTACCTTAAAATTAGAACGCTTACTTAAAAATAAAAAACAAGGCTAATTTTCGTCTGAAGGCAAAATATATACCTCTAAAATTTTAGCTCTATTTAAAGGCGTTAACTGTATCTGCATTGTACTTGCAGGAAGCAAAACCGTTTCTCCTACTTCAATAATTATCTTATCATTTTTATTATCGTCCAACTCAAAAGCACCTTCGATACAGAGATAAATAACAAAAGAATCGACTTCTGAAAAATCTTTTTCCAATTGAACATCTATATCAATTAGGTTAGTAACAAAATGCTCACTTTTCACTAAGGAAACAGTTTCATTTTTCTTTTTTACATAGGAATTTTTATACGTTTCTGGAACATCAAAATCGATGGCTGCCATTGCATCTTGCAAATGAAGTTCTCTGCCATTGCCTTTATCATCAACCCTGTCCCAATCGAAAATACGGTAAGTAGTATCACTGGTTTGTTGTATTTCGGCAAGTAAAATACCTGGGCCTGTAGCATGAACTCTTCCGGCAGGCATATAATAAACATCTCCGGCTTTTACCTCTTCAAAATTCAAAATCTCGGTCAACTCTTTATCTTTTAACTTTTGCAAATACACATGCTGATTTATTTTCCGATTAAATCCGGAAATTAATTTGGAATCCTCATCCGCTTGAAGAATATACCACATTTCTGTTTTACCACCTTCTAAACCGCGCTGACGAGCCAAATCATCATCAGGATGAACTTGTATTGAAAGCCAATCGCTTGCATCAAGAATTTTAATGAGTAAAGGGAAAACATTACCATAAGTCTCATATATCTTTTCACCCACCAACTCATCCATATAAACCTCAAGCACTTCGTTCAAATCGTTTCCGGCCAAAAAACCATTAGACACTATACTTTCTGATCCGGGAAAGCCCGACAAAGCCCACATTTCTCCACAATTGGGCAAATTACCAAAATCTTTATTCAGTACTGTTTTAATCTTTTGTCCGCCCCAAATCTTATCTTTAAATAGGGGTTCAAATTTTAATGGATA
>JAGGWH010000123.1 GCA_021157585.1 Bacteroidales bacterium
CTTATGGGACCTCCGGGAGTAGGTAAAACACATCTTGCTTTGGCAACGGGTTTTTCTGCAATACATAAAGGCTATAAGGTCATATTTTATACGATGCAGGGTTTGATGGAAGAAATGATAATTTACGAAGCAGAAAGGAAATTTGAAGAATATCTTAAAAAGTTACTAAAATACGATTTGATAATAATAGACGAATTGGGTTATCTCCCTTTAAAACCGGTTTATGGAAATATGTTTTTTCAACTGATAAATCAATGTTATGAGTATCGTTCTATAATGATAACCTCCAATAAATTGTTTAACGAATGGGGAGTATTTTTCGGTAATCAGACAATAGCGACAGCAATATTGGATAGAATATTGAGTCCCATCCGAAAAGGCACTTTTAAGTTTGAGACATTTTATAGCTAAGATTTTTGAAATTGTAAAACAGCTCAATTTGAACCAATATTTTTCAAAATATTTCAACATTTCATGCAAAATATGGTGCATGAAATTAAAAACAGAAAATGAATCATCATTTTCTGGCGTTCTCGTCAAATATCGATAAATTCTTCCGAAGTTTATCATGATTCCCAAAGAAAATATGTATAGCTCCGCCTTAAAAGCTCCTCGAACTTTTAACTTGTGACCTTGCATATGACGAGTAAACTCACGAACGGTTGCCTCAACATTCGCTCGCAAAGTGCGCCTCTCGGGTGGTATCTGATGAAGACTTGCATGCCTTTTACGCTTTAGAAAATCTTTAGATGAAAAGTAATAAATGCGATACTTCTTAGCTTTAATAGTAGGACATCCATTTGAAAGAGGGCAATTCTTACAGATTTCTTTATTAAAACAAGCTTTGAAACGCTTGCGTGTTTGCTCTGCCTTTACCATCTGATTGCCCGGGCAGCTTACCATAAAATCATTCCCTTTTGTCTTTTTAATTTCAATGTTTACTTCTGATTTCCTGCCCTTTATAGCAGTTTGAACGGGAGTCACTCCTAACTCTTTTAGTTTCTCATCATTATCTTCACTGCCATAACCACCATCAAAGTGGATTTCTTCTAAATCCTCAGCTTTTTCTTTGATATTATCCAAACGTTTATTCAAAACAGCACTATCATCAATATTATTCGCTGAAACTGCAAGATCAATAATAACATTTAACTTGTTCTCTTTATTTCTTGTTTCGACAATATTACCGGATTGACCTCGATAAGAATCTTTGCGTTTTGTTCTGTAAGTGGCATCTTTGTCATCGGGAGATTGGAGAGTATTGCTTCCAAGTTCCGATTGTGGGCGTATCGTTATTCTTTTATCATCTACAGTAAAATGTTCATCAAATGTTCTTAAAAATTTTTGATACCCTCCGTGGAATGCATAATTAGAAGATGAAAGTTCCTTTTTCAACAAATAGTATATATCGGCTATTTTGGTTAATTCGCGGGAAACTTTGGTTGAACCCAATTTATAAAGATAATGCTCGGAACTCAAACGAAGATAAGGAGAGAAAAGTTCCTTGAATTTCTTCTTATCCTCTTTACGCAATATTTTGTATAAACGCTTAAGTACCTCTATTAATAATTGGAGTCGTCCATATCTGCGTATGTTGCTATCTATCATAAATGAATCCGTGCGGACGATATCTGTCTTTATATCATATTGCTTTATCTGTTTGCGTACCAAACCATCAAATACTTGCTCGAACAGGTTCATTCCCGTCTTTAGTTCATAAACATATATGAGATTTTGAAAATCGAATATGGTTGATTTGGAGAAAGGCATACCATAAAAAGAAAATAAGCCCAATGCGCTTCTTACTGCAACATTATATTGTATCTGACTAAACATCTCAGAATATGACCAATCTCGTTTTTCCTTCAATAATAATGAACAAACCATTACATTGATTGGAGCATTAGGGCGACCATTATTGTTGCAGTAAAGTGGTTTAAATATTGATTCGTCTATATTACAAAATATGTTCTCATAAAAATAATACTCTTTTGTCCCTTTTACCATATCAATAAAATCTGACATTCTCTGTGGAAAATCATAAAACAATTTTCCCTGCAAATGCTCTTCGTTTTTTCTATGCATTTTTATCTCCAAATCATTCAATTATCAAAGACAAAAGTATTCTCAAAGCCGTTCTTGTAAAGCTTTTTATTCAATAATCGGCACTTTTTTTTCTGTGACTTTTAGAGATAATATCACCACATGTTTTCACCTATTACATCAAAATAATGGGGTTTTCGGACTGGACTCATAGAAAAATATCTATAGAGAGAGGTTCAAATGATTTTTATAGGAGCGCATGTAAGCGCAAGTGGGGGAGTTCAGAATGCTCCTTTGAATGCAAACGGCATAAACGCAAAAGCTTTTGCCCTTTTTACCAAAAATCAAAGACAGTGGAAAGCATCGCCATTAAAAGAAAGTAGCATAACGCTTTTTAAAGAATATTGTGAAAAATACGGCTACGACCCAAAACAAATTTTACCGCATGACAGCTACCTGATAAATCTGGGGAATCCCGATAAAGAAAAATTGCAGAAATCTCGTGACGCATTTTATGATGAAATTCACAGATGCGAGCAACTTGGCTTAAAGTATCTAAATTTTCATCCGGGAAGTCATCTACGAAAAATATCCGAAGATGATTGTATCAAAACTATAGCGGAATCTATAAATATTACTTTGGATAAAACAAGTGGAATTACGGCGGTGATAGAAAATACAGCGGGTCAAGGAAGCAACATAGGCTACAAATTTGAGCAACTTAGCGGAATTATAAATCTTGTGGAAGATAAAACTCGCATAGGCGTTTGCATAGATACGTGCCATCTTTTTACATCCGGCTATGATATTCGCACTAAAAGTGCATTTAATAAAACATTTGCCGAATTTGACTCGATAGTGGGCTTTAACTTCTTAAAAGGAATGCACTTAAACGATTCAAAACCTGATTTGGGAAGCAGAGTCGATAGGCACGAAAGCATTGGAAAGGGCAAAATAGGAC
>JAGGWH010000124.1 GCA_021157585.1 Bacteroidales bacterium
GGAGAGTCTAGTGCACTTTATAAATCGACAGATGCAGGGAAAACCTGGAACAAGATCCACAATGGTTTTCCAAAAGGGAAACTAGGTCGTTTAGCCATCGCGGTAGCACCTTCTAATCCAAATATTTTATATACAGTTATTGAAGCCGAAGAGGATTTAAGAAAAGGCTTGTATAGAAGCGATGATGCAGGTGAAAGCTGGAAACAATTGAATAATGATTTTGGTATTACAGTTCGTCCTTTCTACTTTTCAAGAATAGTTGTTGATCCACGTAATCCGGATGTTTTGATAAAAGCAGGATTGAGTGGTTCAATCTCCAGAGATGGTGGAAAAACCTTTAAAAGCTTAGGTATGATGCATAGCGATATTCACGATATAGTTTTTGATATTAAAGATTCTGATCGTATTTATGTTGGTACCGATGGTGGTGTATACCGTTCTTGGAATGGTGGAACGACTATGGAAATAGTTGAAAACCTTCCTGTATCTCAGTTTTATTTTGTAAGTGTGGATAGTGCAGAACCATATAATATTTATGGTGGATTACAAGATAATGGTTCGTGGTATGGACCTTCATCTTCAAGTGGAGGAATTACCGCAAGAGATTGGAATTCAGTAGGAGGGGGAGATGGCTTTCGTGTTTTACATCATCCTACAAAAAATATTATCTATTCCGAAATGCAAGGAGCCGAAAATGTTTGGCGTTATGATGTGGATAATAAATTGATAAAAACAATTCAACCCCTTGCTGTTAAAGGAAACCCTAAATTACGTTTTAACTGGAATGCCCCAATGGCGATAAGTAAACATCAGCCGGATAGACTTTATATGGGAAGTCAGTTTCTTCATAAATCTGAAGATATGGGAGATAGCTGGACAATTATTTCACCGGATTTAACGACTAACGATAAGAGTAAACAAGAGCAAGCAGATTCGGGTGGATTATCTGTAGATAATTCTGGAGCAGAAAATCATACCACTATTTTTACTATTGCAGAATCTCCTTTAGATGAAAATATTATTTGGGTTGGAACCGATGATGGGAATGTTCAAGTCACCACCGATGGTGGAAGAAAATGGACAAATACTTCGGCTGATATTGCCGGATTACCAAAGAATACTTGGGTATATCATATCGAAGCCAGTTCTCACGATAAAGCTACGGCTTATGCTGTATTTGAGGGACATACATCGGGTGATATGAATCCGTATACTTATAAAACTACTGATTTTGGTAAGACTTGGACAAGTATTATTACCGATGATGTAAAAGGTTTTGTTAGAAATATTCAAGAAGATTATGTGAATCCAAATTTACTTTTCTTAGGAACGGAATTTGGTTTGTATATCACTTTAGATGGCGGAAAGAGCTGGACAAAATTCACTAAGAATATGCCTTCTGTAGCTGTTCATTATATTGAGTTGGAACCAAGAACCAACGATTTAGTGATGGGAACTCATGGTCGTGGAGTAATTATTATAGATGATATTTCGCCTCTACGCGAAATTACAGCTGAAATACTAAAAGAGAAAGTGCATTTCTTTAATACTAAACCCACGGTAATGAAGGACCAAGGTGGTTTTGGGGGTAGCTTTGGGACGGAAACACAGTTTGTAGGACAGAATCCAAGTACTGCTGCTCAAATAAAATATTTACTTCCTAAACGTCATACTTTTGGTAAAATGACTTTAGAAATTCAGGATATGGATGGAAAGATAATCTCTACCTTAGGTGCAGGAAAATCTAAAGGAATTAATATCGTTAATTGGCATTATTCCATTAAGCAACCTAAAGTTGCCAAAGGCAAGACCTTTAGTTTTGGTGGATTTACTTCGCCAAGAGTGAAAGCAGGAAAGTACAAAGCAGTAATTAAAAAAGGCAAGGATACTTTTGAACAAGTCTTTGAAGTGATCTACGATAAGCATGCTGGATTAAGTGCTGCCGATCGCGATCTAAAGTATAATACAACGATGAAAATGTACGATATGAACCAAGAACTTGCGTATTTGGTTTATGAGTTGGATGCTATTTTAGAAGCCGTTCAGGACAATAAGAAAGTGTCTTCGGCATTGAATGAGCTTAAAGAAACTTTGGTTATTACTACAGGCGATAATTATGTAGGCACGGCAGAACCTCAGTTGCGCGAGAAAATGTCGGATCTCTACGCTAAAATAGCAGGAAGCTACGATAAGCCCACAAGCAATGAGTTGGATAACCTCGAAATTATCGAAGATCGTTTTGAGAAAGCAAAGAAAGATTTTGCTAAGCTGAAGAAAAAGGCAAAAGTGGAATTGGAACTTAAAACTTTTGAGGAGTTTCTTGAAGATTAGAAATTGATTAAAATATTGATAAAAGGAAGCCGATTGTGAGATCGGCTTTTTTTGTGGGTTATTCTCCCTCCATCTTCCTTAAAAAAGTACTGCGGTAGGAACGGCTAATTGTAAGGCTGCTTCCTTGTATTTCTACATATTCGTTGGTATAAGAAGAAATAGCATTTATAGAAACAATAAAGGAGCGGTGAATTCTGATAAAGGCATTGCTGGGGAGTTTGGCTTCAAGCGCCGTAATGGTTTCTCTTGTGATGATGGTTTGATTTGTGCAATGGAGTTTTACATAGTCGCTAAGGCTTTCCACATAGAGGATGTCAGCAAAATTAATTTTAATCATTTTCCGGTCGGAACGCACAACAAGATAATCTTTCTCACTTTCTTGAATGCTCGTGTTTTCCAAGCGGTATTTCTGAA
>JAGGWH010000125.1 GCA_021157585.1 Bacteroidales bacterium
ATTTTGCATCTAATAAGGTTCTTTATAAAAAAGGCTTAAATTTGCGCGTTTGTTGCCCCCATAGTTCAAGGGATAGAACAAGTGTTTCCTAAACACTAGATACAAGTTCGAGTCTTGTTGGGGGTACTTTTAAAAACCGCAAGTAATTACAGTTTAATTATTTGCGTTATTTTTTTCTTAGATGACCTTGGTAAAAGAATATGAACATAGTATAAAAGATGTATATCTTTCTTTTTCATCCTGTTTTTAGGTTTGATATTTTTAACTAATTTAATGCATTATAAAACAGAAAGTGGTGAAGTTATGGCAAAAGCACTAATCATTGGTGCGCAAAACATTGATATTTTTGCAAAATCAGATGATGAATATACCTTATACGATTCTAATCCTTCAAAGATTCATATTGCCTTTGGTGGAGTTGGAAGAAATATTGCCGAGAATTTAAGCCGATTAGAAAACGAAGTTCATTTTATTACTGTTTTTGGAGATGATTTTTTCTCTAAGTCGGCAAATAAAAGTCTGGAGAAAATAGGTATTGATACCACAAACTCGCTTTTCATAAAAAACCGAAGCAATAGTGTCTATCTCGGCATTATGAATCAGGAAAATGATTTATTTCTGGGACTTAATGATATGGAGATTACTAAAGAATTGAATAGTGAATTTTTAAAAACAAAAGCCCGGTTTATCAATGAATTCAGTACCATTATAATTGACAATAATATAGAAACAGAGGCACTACATTATCTACTCAACACCTATCAAGATAAAATAATTATTATGGATGCTGTTAGTGCTAAAAAAGTCGTAAAACTTAGTGCTTATTTAGATAAAATTTCTATTCTTAAATTAAATCAAATCGAACTATCCGCTTTATCTGATGAATTAGAAACAATAGATAAGATAAAACATCTTCATATAAAAGGAGCTAAAACACTTTTAATTACAAATCAGGAAAAAGACATTATCTTGAGCAAAAAAGAAGAAATAATAACTAAAAAGGTTCTTGGTATTGATACCATCGTTAATGCAACCGGCGCAGGAGATGCATTTTTAAGCGGATTTATTCATGGAGTTCTCCATAATTTTAGTGATGACAAAAAACTAAAATACGCCAATATTGCGGCTAACATAACTCTTCAATCCAATAACTCAACAAGTGAATTACTAAACAAAAATGAAGTAAAAAAATATGAATAACTATATAGAATTTAATGATGAAGTTCGCAAAGCTATTGAATTAGGATTACCAATAGTTGCGCTTGAATCAACAATTATTTCACACGGAATGCCCTATCCTAAAAATGTTGAAACAGCAATTAAATGCGAAGAAATTGTCCGTGAAAACGGAAGTATTCCAGCAACAATAGCCATCCTAAATGGAAAATTAAAAGTTGGTCTTTCAAAAAAAGAACTAGACTTTTTAGGAAGTCAAGGGAAACAAATTATCAAAACATCAAGAAGGGATATTGCTTATAATGTTGCGAATAAAATCGATGGAGCAACTACTGTTTCTGCAACTATGTATATCGCCAGTTTAGCAGGAATCAAAGTGTTTGCTACCGGAGGAATTGGAGGAGTACACAGAGGAGCTGAAACCAGTTTTGACATCTCCGCTGATTTAGATGAACTGGCCAACACTAACGTTCTTGTAGTTTGTGCCGGAATAAAATCAATCTTAGATTTAGGATTGACCTTGGAATACCTTGAGACAAAAGGAGTTCCTGTAATTGGATACCAAACAGAATCGCTTCCAGCATTTTACAGCAGAACATCTGATTTTAAAGTTAACTTTAAAATCGACAGCCCTCAAGAAATTGCCAATATGTTAAAAACCAAGTTAGAGCTTTCATTAAATGGAGGTATACTTGTGACTAATCCCATTCCTACCGAATATTCAATGGATAGTGAAATTATAAACCAAGCTATTGATAAAGCTCTACTTGAAATGGATAATTTAGGAATAAAAGGGAAAGAGCAAACACCTTATTTACTTGGCAAAATTGTTGAGATTACAGAAGGTAAATCTTTAGAATCGAACATTGCTTTAGTCTATAATAATTGTAAACTGGCTAGCAAAATCAGCTCGGAGTATAACACTCTTAAATCTTAAATTTGCCAATTATAATTTCTTTATTTCCAGAATATTGCGTATAAAGCTACCAATATAATCATTACAGCAAATGCACCTATATTGAATACAGGCGAAGTCCTAAATAATTCTTTTGAAATAGGAATCCCTTTTTCATCATCTTTTCCATTATTCTGAATATAGCTTACCAATGCTATAATAATCATTGTTAAAATAGCAGTATATCCCATCTGATCCATCCACGGTAAATCCAAGAACAATCCGTTTTCTGACCATCCCTTTGGTGCAACTTTAAAATACATTGCAATAGGAATGGATGCCAAAGCACCTGTAATAGCACCTTTATTAGTTGTTTTTTTCCAAAATAAGCCCAACATAAATACTGCTAATATTCCAGGACTTACAACACCTGTATATTCCTGAATAAACTGAAATGCCTGATCTATTCCACCCAATAATGGAGCCGTAATTGATGCAATAATTAATGCAATTGCTGCTGAAAGTCGACCAACATTTACAGTAGTCTTATCACTTGCATTTTTATTAATGTACTGCTTATAAATATCCATAGTAAAAATAGTAGATGTTGAATTTAACATTGATGCCAAGGATGATACAATAGCTGCCGCTAAAGCTGCAAATGCCAAGCCTTTAAATCCTGTTGGCAAAAACTGTAATAACCAAGGATATGCTTTATCAGCCTGTTCTGCCGATGGCAAGTTCTGCAAGCCGGCTTCACCTAACCGAGTCATAACTTCAGTATCATTTATCATAACATAAGCTGCAATTCCGGGAATTACAACAACTAAAGGAATAATTAACTTCAGAAAAGCGGCAAGCAAAATACCTTTCTGAGATTCTTTTAAAGACTTTGCAGCTAAAGTTCTCTGAATAATATATTGGTTAAACCCCCAATAATACAGATTTGCCACCCATAAACCCCCAACTAAAACTCCAATCCCGGGTAAATTTTTAAATTCCGGATTTGATTTATCCAAGATCATTACAAAGCGATCGGGTGCTGCATCATATATAGTTTGCAAACCAACAAAAGCTCCCTCGCCTCCCGATACCGTATTCAAAGCAATATAGGTTGTAACCAATCCTCCAAGAACTAAAAACACCACTTGAATTACATCTGTCCAGGCCACTGCCGACAAACCACCATAAAGAGAATAAGCGGCTGCAAATAATGCGAGACCTATAACACCATAAACCATCGGAATACCAATAATGGTTTCAAGTGCCAAGGAGCCTAAATAGAGTACAGAAGCAAGGTTTACAAAAATGTACAATCCAATCCAAAATACAGCCAAAATAGTTTTTAGATTAGTCGAAAATCGTTTTTCAACAAATTCGGGAATAGTATATAATCCTTTTTCAATAAATATGGGTAAAAAATATTTTCCAACAATAATTAAAGTAATGGCAGCCATCCATTCGTAGGATGCAATAGCTAATCCAAGAGCAAAACCGGAGCCCGACATTCCGATAAATTGCTCGGCTGAGATATTCGCAGCAATTAAGGATGCGCCAATGGCCCACCAAGGCAAACTCTTGCTCGCCAAGAAATAATCCTCTGCATTCTTCTGATGTCCCTTTTTATCCTGCGAAACCCATAATCCAACTCCTAAAATTAATATTCCGTAGGCTGTAAATATTAAATAATCCCAAAAACCAAAATTTGCTGTCATCATTCTTCAAATCCTTTAATCTTTATTTTAAATTAGCTTTTTAACCAATTAGATGTGTTCCTTTTGAGAGATGCACCTGATAAACAGAACAATCTCTATTAAATTTCTCTTTATACTCTTTTGTTATAGATGCTATGAATTTCTCCGTTTCAGACTTTGCAATTAGATTTAAAGTACATCCACCAAAGCCTCCTCCCATCATCCTAGCTCCTATTACAGTTTTACTTTCTTTTGCCCGGTTTACTAAAAAATCAAGTTCTTCGCAACTTACTTTATACTGATGTTGTAATCCTTTATGCGATTCATAAATCAAATTTCCCAATCTTAAAAGGTCATTATTTACCAATGCCTTTGCTGCAAGCTGGGTTCTTTCAATTTCTTGTATTACATATAAAGCTTTTTGATAATCTTCTTCTGAAACCGATTCCTTAATACTTAATAAATCTTCTTCGTTCACATCTCTTAGTGCTTTCTTTCCTAATATTTGGGCTATATTACTACAAACCATTCGTCTATCGTTATAAGCACTATCTGATAAGCTATGCTTAACATTTGTATTGATAAGCACTAATTCATACTCTCCGAAATCAATCTGAAAAGGTTCTGCTTCTATTGTACGGCAGTCCAACAACAAAAACTCATTTTCCTCTCCAAACATACTTGCATACATATCCATTATTCCACATTTCACACCAACAAAATTATGCTCTGCTTTTTGTGAAATAAAAATCATTTCCTTCTTAGAGATTCCAAGCTGAAACAAGTTGTTTAATCCAAATACAATGCTGTTTTCTAAAGCGGCAGAGGAAGATAATCCTGCTCCTATCGGAATATCACCTCCAAATACAATATTAAATGGGTTTAATTCAAAATCTCTTTTTTGCAATTCAACAATAACACCTAATATATAATTTTGCCAAGCTCCGCTTTTTACAGGCTGAATATCATCCAAATAAAATGTATAAGACTCTTTTTTATCGTAAGCAACAATAGTACAAAGATCTGTATTACTTTGCTGAACTGCCATAATAATACCCTTATCAATAGCTGCCGGAAAAACAAAACCATCGTTATAATCTGTATGTTCTCCTATAAGATTAATCCTCCCTGGAGAAAAAATCAAAAGAGGATTTCCTCTAAATTTCTCGACAAAACTTAAGTTTATATCTCTAATAAGTTTTGAGTTCATATTTTATAGAATCTCTATTTTTTATGATTAGAATTCAAATACTGGAATGAATAACTTTTCAGAGCGAATATAGCAATCAAATTTAAAAAACGAATTACAATTCTAAGTTTTCATTATAAAACATAAAAAAAGCCTCCGTCAGTTGACGGAAGCTTTTTAGATTCTATTTCTAAAGGCAATTATTCTGATTTTTTCTTTCCACCTAAACTAATATCAACACCTAAGGAAAAAGCCCAAGTGTTTTTCTCATAAGTTTCTGTATAAGGAATTCCTGTAGCATCATCAACTTTATCGAAAGTATCTCCTTGATACATTGTATAGAAAGCACCAAACTGAAGAGTAAACTTATCATTTAGTTTAAACGCACCGCCGCCACCAAATGTATTGGTATTCAGGCTATAACTTAAATCATCATTATAAAATTCTGTTACGTTTGTTTTAGTTCCTAAATATCCCGCACTTACCAAAAATTTATCAGTAAGTAAGTATTCTAATCCTAAACCGTACTCTATAAAGTTACCATCAACAGTAGCATTTCCATCTTCGTCAATAGCCCAACCGGTATCTTCATCAAAATAAGTATGGAAACCGACAGTTACATTTAATTTATCAGTAGCTTGATAAGCAGCACCTATAGAAAGAAAAGCTGGAATATCCGCATTGGTAACATTACCATTTTCAAACATATAAGTAGGAGTAAATACTCCTGTAGAACTAACGGAACCACCATCTATAAATCCTTTATTATCAATTACCTCATCTATTAAATTCATTTTTGTTAAAAATTCGTATTTAATACCAATATTTAATTTATCATTTAATAATGTTAGATTAACTCCAATAATAGGAGTAATTGCATCACCAGATTGAATAACATCAGCATCTTGATCAGCAGTAACACCATTTAAATAAGTAGCTGTACCATAAAGATATTGTGCAGTAGCAGCCAATTCAGCAGAATAATTTGTTAAGTAAGTTGCATAACCATAATAAGTTCCTTGGGCAACAGCAGCAGACATAGCATCAATCTCTGCCTGAGTACTACCTAATGCCAATAAACCGCCCTCTAATTGAGCACGTTGTGCAGCAGTAATAAAGCCAGCACCTTCTAATTGAGCAAAAGTATATGCGCCTCCACCACCATCAACAATAGGAGTAAGACCATCACCTCCACCTTGAGCGGCAACAGCTCCGGCAGCAGCTTGAAGAGAACCATCAGCAGCTTGACCTGCAACACCACCTACATATGTTCCTGGAGCTAAAGTTCCGGAAGGAGTATCTACTGTAACATTACGAATATAACCACTGTAAGTATTTTTAGCCATAATATAACGACCTCCAAAATAAACAGATAACCAATCATTTACTTCATACGTAAGACCTGCTTGCAAACCGAAATAAACTGAAGATCCCTCAAAGAACATATCCATATTATATCCCGTAACACCTAACTGTCCTAATGCAGGAACTAAGCCTGCGAAAGGTATTTCCATAGAAGGCAAACCTGTATCAAAAGTAGCACCACCGCCACCTCCTACAGGATTAAATCCAAATGAAATTGCAATTTTATCTTTTTTAAATACACCATAAATACCTGGGAATACAGGCGCCTTAACAATTCCTTCATAATCTTGTCCGTTTAAGTAAGGAAATGTACTATTAATGTTTTGTGTCTGAAACAAGGTTTGATTATTAATTGAAAAATGAAAACCATCTGACAATTTTGATAATCCGGCAGGATTATAGAATACAGCATCTATACCGGTAGAAGCATCACGAATTAACATTCGCGTCCAAGCCGTACTTTGATTAGTATTTGTTACTAAGCCTCCCGCAAAAGCAAAAGTACTGGCAAGAAATAAACTTACAAAAAGTAATAATTTTTTGTTCATTTTAAATTGTTTTTTAGTTAATAATATAGCGAATGTATGAATAATAATTAAACAGAAAAACTTTTTACGCAACAAATAAAGCAAAGAAAATGGTTGGTAAACAATTACTTACAAACAAAAATATACGCCTTTCTAAAACATAAAAAGGCGTATTAAGTATAAAAATTAAAGCTCTTATTTTATCTCACTGCCATCTTTTGTAGTAACAAAAGGAGCAACAAAACGTAGACTTCCATCGGCATCTTCTGCCATTAAAATCATACCTTGTGATTCTATTCCACGGAGTGTTTTTGGTGCCAAATTAACTAAAACGCTTACTTGTTTACCTATAATTTCTTCGGCTTTAAAATACTCTGCAATACCCGAAACAATAGTGCGCTGATCTATACCGGTATCTACCTTAAGCTTGAGTAATTTCTTTGTTTTAGCAACCTTTTCTGCTTCCAAAATTGTTCCTACACGAATATCCATTTTGGAGAAATCTTCGAAATTAATATTCTCTTTAGCAGACTTAGCTTGTTTTGTATCTGCTTGATTAGCTTTTTTAGTATCTAATAATTTTTGTACTTGCGCTTCAATTGCCTTATCTTCTATTCGCTCAAAAAGCAAAGCAGGTTTTGGTAAAACAGATTTTTCTAAAACTAAATCGGCACTTCCGGCATTATCCCAAGAGAATTCGGTATTTAACCCTAGCATATCTTTTAATTTCTGAGAAGTGAAAGGGATAAAGGGTTCCGACAAGAGTGCCAAATTTGCACTTATTTGTAACGCAATGTTTAAAATTGTCTCAACCCGTTTTTCATCTATTTTAATGGTTTTCCAAGGCTCAGTTTCTGTAAGATATTTATTTCCTAATCGTGCCAAATTCATTAACTCATTAATGGCTTCGCGAAAGCGATAATTCTCAATGCTTTTGCCAATTTTATCAGGATAATTAGCCAGTTCGGATAAAGTTTCAATATCGAGAGGGGTTAATTCATTCTTAGCAGGTACTTTTCCTTTATAATACTTTTGAGTAAGCACCAAAGTTCGATTTACAAAATTTCCGAAAATAGCCAATAACTCATTATTATTTTTTGCTTGAAAATCTTTCCAAGTAAAATCATTATCTTTTGTTTCTGGTGCATTTGCCGTTAAAACATAACGTAACACATCTTGCTTTCCGGGAAAATCTTCGAGGTATTCGTGCAACCAAACAGCCCAATTTCGAGAAGTAGAAATCTTATCATTTTCAAGATTTAGGAATTCGTTAGCCGGAACATTATCGGGTAAAATATAAGAACCCTCAGCTTTTAGCATTGCTGGAAAAATAATACAGTGAAAAACAATATTGTCTTTACCTATAAAATGAACGAGCTTAGAAGAGTCGTCTTTCCAATACTTTTCCCAATCGTTCCCTGTTTTTTTAGCCCATTCCCTACTCGCTGAAATATATCCGATGGGTGCGTCAAACCAAACGTATAAAACTTTTCCGTCGGCACCTTTTAGTGGAACTTTTACACCCCAATCAAGATCGCGCGTTACAGCACGTGGATGTAATCCATTATCTATCCAGCTTTTACATTGACCGTAAACATTCGGGCGCCAATCGTTTTTATGCCCTTCAACTATCCATTCTTTTAACCAAGGCTCATATTCGTTCAATGGCAAATACCAATGTTTTGTTTCTTTTAGTTGAGGAATATTCCCACTTAAAGCTGATTTAGGATTGATTAAATCTGTTGCACTTAAAGATGTTCCACAACTCTCGCACTGATCGCCATAAGCTTTTTCGTAAGAGCAATGCGGACAAGTTCCTGTAATATATCTATCAGCTAAAAATTGCTTGTTTTCTTCATCATAATACTGTTCAGAGCTTTGCTCGATAAACTTACCATCTTTATATAATTTTTCAAAAAACTCAGATGCAGTTTTATGATGAATTTCTGCCGAAGTACGTGAATAAACATCAAAAGAAATACCTAAATCTTGAAATGATTTTTTGATAATGCCATGGTATTTATCCACTATATCCTGAGGTAAAACACCTTCTTTTCGAGCTTTAATTGTAATCGGAACACCGTGTTCATCAGAACCTCCAATAAATAAAACATCTTCTCCTTTTAAACGTAAATATCTTGCATAAATATCAGCAGGAACATAAACACCCGCCAAATGACCTATATGAATAGGGCCATTAGCATACGGCAAAGCCGATGTTATAGTATAACGTTTGAATTTTTTCGGATTTCCTGAACTCATCTTTTATTTTTTTTGGCAAAGATAAAGCTAAATTGGAATTAATAACTTTTAGCAAACAGTTTTGTAGAGAATTGTTCTCTTGAAAAGAGTTATATCTTGAATATTTTAGATTGTAATATTTTATCTGCGTCTATCAGCGAAATCTGCGGGAACTTTTTCATCAAGACGTATTCTCCCGCAGATAACGCAAATTATCGCAGAATTAGAAAGGAATCTTTTAAAGAAAAACTCATGCCTTTCGACTTATCCAAAAAATTTAAGCTGTTCGCTTTGGCTCTTTAAACATAAAAGCAAAAGGAATAGCAAGCATTGCAAAAACAGGAGTTATATGAAAAACATTTTCCAGACCAATTATATCTGACAGCCAACCAACAAACAAAGAGGCTATTGCCCCAAAAGCAAAATTGATAGTCATATAAACCCCATTGGTAAAACTTGGTCGTTCTAAATTTTTCTCTTGAACCAAAGCCAATAATACCGGCCCCGAACCAAATATGAAAAACCCTATTAAAATTAGCATTAAAATATTAACAAATCCTGTTGCAAAATTATATCCCAACATCAATACCGGAGTTACCAATGCAATAATTATCAATGTTCTTCTCCTTCCAATCTTATCAGAAATACCACCTGCCACCAAGCTGCCGGCGGCTCCTGCAAGCTCTAATATTGATAAAGAATAAGCCGCCACCCATAAAGACTCACCGCGAGAAGTTAAATAAACCGGTAAAAAAGTAATCAGTAAGCCACGCATCAATCCTCTTGAAAAGGAATATCCCGTAAGCACTAAAAAGAAACCTTTAAGTTCAATTAATGTTTCTTTTATATTCAAGTTTGCAGGTGGTCTTTTAAAATCTATATGTTTCAATTTTCGCAAGCGAAAGAATAAAATAATTGATGCCAAAATACCGGCAGGAATTAATCTGTAAGTATGCTCTAAACCCCACCACGAAACGGCAGAAACAATTACTATTGGACCTATAGCACGTGCTAATTCTCCGGCAACCATATAAAAACTCATTCCCAAACCGGTTTTATCACCGGCAACTTTCCGAATTAAAACTGGTCCCGGAACGTGAAAAAAAGCAGCACTAACACCCATAATAAAAAGCAAAGCTGCCAACTGATAGAAACTGGAAACCAAGCCTATCATGCTCATACTAATTGCCGTTATTGCAGGCGTTAATATGATAAAATACCGTAATTCTTTTTTATCGACAAGTAAACCAATAAATGGATTAAAAAGAGATGCCGAACGCTGTATTACCGCTAATATCCCGACTAAAAAATAATTAATACTTAACTTTTCTATCAACAATGGTATTAATGGAGCTAAAAACGAAGAATATATATCGTGTAATAAGTGTGCTGCTGAAATATCAACGACTTTAGAAAAATGGAATTTTGTAGTTTTCAATGGTTTAAGTTTTTCGCTGCAATTTTACGATTTTTTAATATAACAAAAGTGTATCTGATAAAATTTACAACAATCTATTTTTCACTAACTTTGTCCTTTTCTAAACATTAACGTCATGAATATCTCGGTTGAAATAAGCTATTATCCTTTGCAAGAAGAATATGTTCCTGCTATATTGGAATTTATTGATCGCTTAAAAAGCTATACCAAATTACAAATAAAAAATACAGGGATTAGTACTCAAATTTTTGGTGAATACAAAAATGTGATGAACGCATTAACTGTTGAAATAGAAAAATCTTTCAATATACCTCAATCGGTATTTATTTTAAAGATTATTAATTCCGACCTTCAAATCCACTCTAAAAACAATTAAAATTGGCAGAAATAATAGAATTTTTAACCGAGCCTTATCAAAACGCAACAACATTCAATATTATTCTCGAATTTTTGGCTGCCCTTTTTGGTATAATAAGCGTATTTTACGCTCGTAAAGAAAATATACTTGTTTATCCAACGGGCATTATCAGTACCGTGATTTATGTTTACTTGCTCTCGCAATGGACTCTGTACGGCGACCTGATTATTAATATTTATTATACTCTGATGAGCATTTACGGATGGTATATGTGGAGCAAAGTAATCGACGACAAACAAAGTCATATTGCCATTAGCAGAACCAATACAAAAGATAAACTAAAGGCAACGGGTATATTTATTTTTACATCGGCATTTGTAATAACCGTATATCGCCATTATGATGTAATGCCTTCGGATTTAGGATTTTCCGAAAGCGTTAATTACGCATTAACTCAGTTAGGATCGGGCGATATAGAAAATTTCCGAACAGCCACTCCTTTTCTCGATACTTTTACTACCGGCATTTTCTTTGCCGCTATGTGGCTAATGGCTAATAAAAAAATTGAGAATTGGACATTATGGATTGCAGGGAATATTGTTTCCATTCCTCTCTATTTAGTAAAAGGATACGGATTCACCGCAATACAATACCTTGTCTTTTTAGTATTAGCAATTATGGCTTATTTCAGCTGGAGGCAAAAAATAAATAACAAAAACACGGTTTAATATATGCTTAAGAAAATAGCAATTTTAGGTCCTGAATCTACAGGTAAAAGTCAATTAACAGAAGAATTAGCTGCCTTTTACAATACTATTTACGCCCCTGAATTTGCACGCAATTATATTGCCGGATTAGGACGCCCATACAACAAAAACGACCTTCTTTATATTGCCAAAAAGCAAGTCGAAAGTATTAAGTTAACATCTGTAAAAGCTAATGACTATTTGTTTTCAGATACTGAATTAATTGTCATTAAAATTTGGAGCAAATTCAAATACAAAACAGTTCATCCTTGGATAGAAAATGAAATAAAAAAGCAAAATTTTGATTTGTATTTATTGACAGATATTGATTTAGAATGGGAATTTGATCCTTTACGAGAGCATCCAAACCAACGGGAAAGTCTGTTAAAGCTCTATGAAAAAGAACTTCTCAAACAAAAACTACCTTTTGTAAAAATTAGCGGTCAGGGCAAGATGCGCACACTAAACGCCATTAAAGCAATTGATGATTTCTTTAAATAAAAATTAAGGATTTACAATAGTCAACTCTTCTTTGCGAAACTTTGTGCTTCTTTGAGTATCTCTGCGCAATAGCTATTTCACAAAGCAACACAGAGAATACACAGAGCGTCACAGAGTAAGGGCTTAGAATTCGTATTTTTTATACTGATTGCTAACCTTTAGCAAAGGATTTCTTACTTTTGCAAAAAAACACGATCATGGCTATTACGGAAAATCTATCCAAAATAAAAAGCGAACTCCCATCAAATGTTAAACTGATAGCCGTTTCTAAAACCAAGCCAGAAACAGATATTATTGAAGCATATAACACCGGACATAAAATATTTGGCGAAAATAAAGTTCAAGAATTAGTTGATAAATACCAACATTTACCAAAAGACATTGAATGGCATTTTATAGGACATTTACAAACCAACAAAGTTAAATATATAGCTCCTTTTGTAAACTTAATTCACGCCGTAGATAGTTTAAAACTTCTAAAAGAAATTAATAAGCAAGCGATAAAAAATAATCGTATAATCGACTGCTTATTGCAGTTTCATATAGCTGATGAGGAGGCAAAGTTTGGTTTTTTAAAAAACGAAGTCATTAATTTATTACAAAGTGATGATTTTCAAAAATTAACAAATATCCGTATCCTTGGAGTTATGGGAATGGCAACCTATACCGATGATGAAAATCAAATTCATAGTGAGTTTGCAAAACTCAAAAGTTACTTTGAAGAAATAAAAGAAAAATACATAACACAAAACTATTTTTCTGAAATTTCTATGGGCATGTCTGCCGATTACAATATTGCTATTGAAGAGGGAAGTACTATGATCAGGTTAGGAAGTTCAATATTTGGTATTCGATCTTATTCCGGACTTAAAATGTAGCTCTATTCTTCATCAAATCAATATTTTAAAAACTGTACTTTTTATATCCTAAAACATTAAAAAAAACATATACAGTTTTGCCAATGTATATTGATAAACAAGGTTTTTAAATCCTTTTATCTTGTTCAAGCTAATACTATTTTTTAAGTAAAAGAATACCATTTTTGAATAATTTAAGTATATTTGTATCTAATTTGCTAGGATTGTACTCTAAAAATCACATAAAACTTGAAAAAGTATGCTATTTTTACTACATTTACTGGTTTAAATAAAATTGCAATTACATGTTTTTGCTTTAAATAAAAACATAAAAAGATGAAAAAATATTACCTTTTAATTTTAACGCTATTCCTAACTCAAGGAGCTTTGTTTGCGTACGAAGACGGGGACTATAGAACCATAGAAACCAGTGATTCTTATATTTTTTGGGGAAACTCAGACAATTGGGAAGTTTATGATTTAGCAAGTGACACATGGACAACAGCGACCGATGCTCCCGGAAAAGGAGGCAGCGATATAACAACTGACGTATATATAACCGAGCTTGTTATAATGTTAAATGAAGAAATAACAGTTGCTACCGGAGGTCGAATAATTATAAGCGATATTGGTGATGATAATTATTTTCTTTACCTTGGCTATAATGACGATTACACCAGCACCCTCTATGTTTATGGAGAAGTAGTTATTGAAAGTGGTGATACTCAGCTAAATATTCAAGAAACATCAAAAGTGTATATTAAAGCTGGCGGAAAGGTTACAGACCAATCTACCGGAGGAAATATCGTAAACGGAAATACAACGGGAGGGATCATTATTCAATCCAGCTCCAGTGCCGGACAAGAAAGCGGATCTCTAATTACTCCTACTACAAATCTAACAGGAGTATATTATCAATATATCTCCGCTGGTCAATGGCATCTTATTTCAATCCCCGTTGATAACTCCACAGTTAACGATTTTTGGATAAACTCTAACGATGCATATATGAGAGCTTATGACTTTGGTTGGGGTAATTATATCACTGATGTCAACACTTCCCTTACTGTTGGAGAAGGGTATGAGGTATGGGAAACAGTAGGAACAACTGTCTCGACTTCAGGAGATTTTAACACAGGTTCACAAACACTTACCGTAACAAGTGGAGGTTCCGGCGATGATACCGGATGGAATTCAGTTGGAAACCCTTTCCCATGCGGTCTTGATTGGAATAAAATTGGTAACAATAGTAATGTTGAAGGCTCCACTTTTTATTTATGGAACGGCACTGCTTGGGATAGCTCTGATGGAACTACAGGCGATGCAAATCCAATTATACCACCATTTCAAGGATTCTTTGTTAAATACTTATCTGGTGATCTTACGGTAAATGATGGTGACAAAGTTCATCCTGGTTCAGGTAATGACTTAAACAAATCAGTCAGTATTACTTATACAAATCATATTAATTTGGAAGCAAGTCTGAACGGACAAAAATCAAACACTTTCTGTTACCAACGAGATGAGGCTACTAATGGAAATGACATGGAATTCGACGCTCCAATGTTATTTGG
>JAGGWH010000126.1 GCA_021157585.1 Bacteroidales bacterium
TCGCCTGCTTTGGCATCTAATCCAATAGGAACAATTAGTGTTTCATACTCTTCTGGTAATGCCTGAAGCATAAAATTAATGCCTTCATAATCTTCTACTAAACGAGAATAAAGAGCAAAATCTGGATTACTACCAAATAAACCGGCATCATAACCAATATCAAGACCTTTATTCATATCGCTACGATATAAAATACTTGTATTTGTTTCTGCATTGCTTGTTTCTGCATTTAGCATAATACTTGCCCAAGTACTTTCTTCGGCTGATTTAAAAGCAACTGCCGTTTGATGTTTTTGCATTGTGGTAGTCATTGAAAAAGTTGCTCCATCACTAGCAGCTCTGACAAAAAATCCTTGTCCTGCTTGCAAATAGTCTTGACTTAACGTTACCGCCGGACTTCCGCCTGTGTGATTCAAAATCAAATAACTTGTAGATGTTTCGTCCCAAACATATAAGGCGGTATAACTTGGATCTAAAACGGATTCATTTATCGTTAATAAGTTATTGCTTGCATCTGCAGTTGTATTAGCTGCAATAGCACTTGTAAATGGATTACTCAATAAATTCCAGCCATTTCCATTTGCACCATAAGTTAACGTAATATCAACAGTACTAGTATTAGGAGTTCCTGTTAATAAAACACTTCCACTAGCACTAAGTTTAATCGCATAGCCTTGTCCTAAAGAAAATTGTGTGGTTGTAGCTGATGTATAATCATTCTCCCAATTATCTTCGCCTTCATTATAAGCTTTCATTCCAGTAACAGTAGGATTATTTGATAAAAATGTACCTATACCTTGTCCAGTAAATGGGGAGCCCAATAGATGCCATTTATTTAATGTATTATCACCAGTCATATAACGATTATAAGTTACCGCAGTTGCAGAACCAGAATAATTACCACCAATTATTAATGAGCCACTATTGTCGGTTAATGATGCAATTGTTAACGTACCATCGTCTGTTAATGTGAGGTCATTACAACTTGCCGAAGTTGTATTAGAAATTATGGGATATAATCCTGGCCCAACTGTCGGAATGGAAACATTATGAACAGGTGTTGGAATTGTATTTGGAGTCCAATTAATATCCGTATTCCAGTCAGTTCCATTTCCGTTCCAAGTCAGAGTCGTCATTGTTGGCGCAACACCAAAATCATCAAGACTATTATCTGAAGTAGTAACAATAAAACGCTCACTTGGATCTGTCCATCCATCCGTATCTCCTGTTCCAATTCCAGATATTAATGATATATTTTGATTATTTGTTTGAACTCCATTTCCAGTCCATGCTGAACCTGGATCGGAATTAGGTGTACCAAAAACATCAGTAATAACACCATCTAAATAAAGAACCAGAGCATCGTCACCATTAAAAGTGAAGGATTTAGAATAAAATGTGCTTCCGTTTCCTTCAACAAAGTCCTTAAAACCAGTACCAGTACCCGAAACATCTGCATCAGTACCAATTACAATAACATCACCCGCTGCAAAAGTGCCTGAACTAAGTGTGAAATCCTCAGATGGATCACCACCATTCGTGCCTTTATAAACAGAAAGGTTTGTTTTACTAAAGTCAATTGTATGACCCGAAACATTCCAAACCTCAATTCCTTTTGGTGTTGTACCTGAACTAGTTTCAATATATTGACTTATAATAACCTGCCCCACAGCCCATCCCGAGCTAAAAAGCATTATTAGGCCAATAGCAATTAACCTAAAAAAAAGTAAAGTTTTTTTCATAGAAAGTAAATTTTATATGTTAAAAAATATTTTAATTTGACGTTTAGTAATTTTTCGTATGTGCAATTTAATACAAAATATTGAAAATCAAAATATTTTGTTAATAAGTTGGTATTAAGAATTATTATTGTAGATAAAAAGAATTTTAGAAGAAAGGTTTTGGAATATATTAAACAAAAAAAGCTCCGAAATATTTCTTTAATCAGCAACAAATAAGTTATGGAGGTTTATTAAAGTTAAAATTATTTGCCGGATAATAATGATTTTAAATTTTTCGCGAGAATTAACTTTCAATTTGTATTTTTGTATAAAAACAAACACCATATGAACATTCATTATATTTCCAATAGAAAATTAGATATTGCCACTCTTAAAACCATTCTTCATGAGAATTATCAGTTAGCACTTTCAAAGGAAGCAAAAGAAAAGATTGTTATTTGTCGTAATTATCTTGATGATAAAATATCTAAAAGCGATGAGCCCATTTATGGTATTAATACCGGTTTTGGCTCTTTATATGACAGATCTATTTCTAAAAAGGATTTAAGCACTTTACAGAAAAATCTTGTTATGTCGCATGCCTGCGGAACAGGTGAAGAAGTACCTTTAGATGTGGTTAAGCTAATGATTTTTTTAAAAATTCAATCTTTATCTTACGGTAATTCGGGAGCACAATTATCAACTGTTGAGCGTTTAATAGATTATTACAATAATGATGTTTTGCCTCAAATATTCCAATTAGGCAGTCTTGGTGCCAGTGGCGATTTGGCTCCACTTGCTCATTTATCTTTACCTTTAATAGGTATGGGAAAAGTTTATTTTGAAGGTGAACTTAAGGATGCCGAAGAAATAAATAAAAAATTCGGATGGAAGCCTATTACATTACAATCTAAAGAAGGTTTAGCTTTATTAAACGGAACTCAGTTTATGGCGGCTTATGGAGTTTATCTTTTAATTGAAGCAAAAAAATATAGTTTTTTAGCCGATTTTATCGGAGCTATTTCCATAGATGCTTATGATGGCCGTATTGAGGCTTTTCATCCAAAAGTTCAGGAAATCAGGCCACATAAAGGGCAGATAGACACTGCCAAAAATATCAGAGAAATTCTTGAGGGAAGTGAGATAATTAATCAGCCTAAAACCCACGTTCAAGATCCTTATTCTTTCAGATGTATTCCGCAAGTTCATGGTGCTACAAAAGATGCTTTAGACTACGTTCAAAAGGTATTTGAAACAGAAATAAACTCTGCTACCGATAACCCTAATATTTTTCCTGATGATGATTTAATAATCTCAGGAGGAAATTTCCATGGACAGCCTTTAGCAATAGCTTTAGATGTTTTAAGTATCGCTCTTGCCGAATTAGGGAATATTTCGGAACGTAGAGTTTTTCGTTTGATTTCAGGCAAAAGAGGTCTTCCTTCGTTTCTGGTTAAAGAACCCGGCTTAAACAGTGGATTTATGATTCCTCAATATACAGCAGCTTCAATTGTTAGTCAGAATAAGCAACTCTCTGTTCCTGCTTCTACAGATAGCATTATCTCGTCGCAAGGACAAGAAGACCACGTTAGTATGGGTGCTAATGCCGCAACCAAAGCGTATAGGGTGATGGAGAATATAAAACGGATAATTGCCATTGAGTTATTTAATGGTGCACAAGCGCTTGACTTTCGACGTCCTTTAAAATCCTCAGTAGTTATTGAAGATTTTGTGGCTGCATTTAGGCGAACGGTATCTTTTGTAAAAAAGGATAAGCTTATGCATAACGAAATACAAAAAAGCATTGCTTTTCTTGAAAGTTTGGATGTAGAAGACGAAGATTAGCGAAATAAATTTCGTGCTAAGACTTTTTGTCTTTTAGTTTAAGCTAATCGATAGAAATACCTATCACCAAAACATCATCCAATTGTTCATGTTCTCCGCGCCAATCAAGTAAAGCAGCATGTAGATGTTTGCGTTTTTCTTCTTGGTTTTCTATCAGGCAATTGTCGGACAATAAGGCTTTAAACTTTTTATAATTGAGTTTCTTTCCTTTTGGACCGCCAAACTGATCGGGATAGCCGTCTGTAAAAATAAAAATCTTATCGCCTTGCTGTAATTGGATTTCATGATTGGTAAATTTTTCCTTATCGCGAGCATGAATACCAATAGGCATACGATTACCTTTTTGCTCAATCAGTTCGTTATTTCGGAAAATATAAAGAGGATTATAAGCACCGGAGAATTGTATTACATTTGTTTCTGTATCTAATACTATCAAGGCTATATCCATACCATCTTTCTGCGTATCCTTATCATCCGATTGATGTAGCGATTTAATTACATTTTCGCGAAGACGTTCGAGTATGGTTCCGGCTAAATATTTTTTCATTTGTCCGGTAATCTCATTCAAGAAAGCAATTCCTAACATGCTCATAAATGCTCCGGGAACACCATGTCCGGTACAATCGGCAGCAGCAATAATTAAATGCTTACCTTTTTTAGAATACCAATAAAAATCGCCACTAACAATATCTTTTGGCATATACAGAATAAAACATTCAGGAAAAATCTTATACAACTCTGTTTCGGGACGCATAGTTGCGTGTTGAATACGGCGCGCATAATTAATACTGTCGGTAATATGTTTGTTTTTCTCAGCGAGAAGTTCGTTTTTTTGCGAAATTTCTACAGTACGTTCGGCAACTTTATTCTCTAATATTTCCTTTTCTTTTTGCAGTTTATAAATACGATAGCGAACAAAACTTATAGTAGATACAACTATAATAAATGTTACTAAACTGATAAACCACCAAGTTAACCAAAATGGAGGTTTTACTCTGAAAGAATAAGTTGCAGCTTGTTCAGTCCAAATGTTATTATTGTTTTTTGCTCTAACTTTAAATGTATAGTTTTTTGCTGATAAGTTAGAAAAAGAAATATTTTCTTGTTTTGTAATAGGGCGCCAATCGGCATCCAAACCTTCAAGCTTAACTTGATATTCTATAGCACTTTCGTCACTTAATGAAATGGCATGATAGTTAAATAAGAAAGAATTCTGATTATAAGGAAATACTTCATCCTGAACAATCTGATGGTCTTTCAAATTTACTTTAAGGTTGGTGATATGAATAAATGGTTCCTTATCAAAGGTGATGCTTTCATCTTCATTAAAAATCATTAGTCCATCGGTAGCTCCAAACAGAACTTGATGATCAAGCATCTCCAATACTGCTCCTATTTTTGTTTCTATTCCGGTAAAGCCTAGTCTTTCGGTATAGTGGCTTATTAAGCCTGTTTTAAGATTGTATTTGTTTAGTCCGTTGCTACTTCCAATATAAAGATTGTTATTATCATCAAAACGCAAAAGAGTAACATAGTCGGAAAGTAATCCGCTACTTTTATCCAGTACTTTTATTAAAGTATCTGTCTCAAATTTATAAACGCCATTATAACTTCCTACCCAAATTTCTCCGCTTGGAGATTCTCCATAACATATAGGAGTTATCCCATTTGTTTTAACATAATGTCCAATAATATTATTTTCAATAAAAGATATTCCTCTACCACGAATCCCTACCCACAACTTTTCTTTTGAGTCTAAGAATAAAGACGAGATATCATTTCCTCCCAAATTATTAGTCTGAGATAAACGCCAAGTTTTTCGAGAATCAATTTCGTAATTAATTAATCCATCAACCGTTCCTATGTAGAGATTATTGTTTTTTGTAACAACCATTCCCGAAATAAGTTTAGCTTGACGAGGTAAATTAGAATTTAAAAAGGGATCGAAAATAAAAGCTTCTTTTTTTATGTCAAATTTTTGAATACCGGTAGTAGCAAATCCTATCCAAAGATTTCCTTGTGCATCACTTGTAATATTTCTGATTTTATCTTCTAGTATGTTGCTATTCTTTTTATTATATATTTTATCAACTTTGATATTTTTCTTATCTAAAACATTAACTAAAGCAATCCCTAAATTAGTTCCTAACCAAAGCTGATTGTCTTTACCTTTTTCAAGTGCCCAAACCTGATTATTGGGTAATCCGTTATCTTCTGTATAAGAGAGAAACTGTGCTCCTTTAAAAATACTAAAACCATTTTCGTGTGTGGCAATTAAAATATTTCCTTCAGCATCTTCTATTATTTTTCTGATGTTCAAGCCTTGGAGTCCGTTGGAAAGAGTGTAATTATGTGTAATTTTTTCTCCATCGAGTACACTTATTCCTCCTCCCCAAGTACCTGCCCAAATATTACCTTTTGAATCTTGAAATAAAGTACTTACAAAATTTTTTGCTAAGCCGTCACGATAGTCAAAAAACGTAAACTCATCTTTTTTAAAATCATATTTGTATAGACCACCATTGTATTTTCCTATCCATAAATTCCCTTGGCGATCTTGTAAAATCGATGCTGTTAAAAAAAATGAAGGGAAATTTTTAGGTCTAAAAAATTGAAAATTAATGCTATCGGCAGTTTGATATTTTAAATCTACATTAGTAGCGAAAAATATATCCCCATTGTTTAAACATATTGTTTTGTATATTTCATCGCTAAGACCTTCTTTACCTGTAAACCGTTGAATTTTTTGTTCCGGTTTCAGAGGGTTTGTAATATAAAATGCTCCGGCACCAACTGTAGATACAATAATACTTTTTTCGGCATTTTCAATAAAATCGGTTATTTCCCCTTTTGGATTAATAGAGTCATTAATTATTTGGGTAAAGTCATTATCTTGTTTTACATAAACATTTCCGCTTTCAAATCCAATCCATAAGTTATCATTGGAATCTATAAATAATGCTCTAACACTTGTCTCGGGCAAACCATAATCTTTTCCGATAGATGTAAAATCAGTGCCGTCGAATTTGCTTAATCCACTAGGTGTTGCAATCCATACAAAACCGCCACTATCTTGTAAAATACTGTAAACCTTTGAATTGGGAAGCCCTTGCTGAACACTATAATTTTCAAAATAGTATGTTTGAGCATTAAGAGTTAAGGGCAGACTAGCTACAACTAAAAAAACCAGCTTTAGATAATTATTCCAAAGCCGGTTTCTAAAACGACTATTCATCTTGAATGAGTTTTATTTTTCTTCTATTTTAGTTTCTTCCACGGTTGCCGCAGGCGCAGGTATAATTTCGGCTTGTTTTTTAATAAAGAAAAAAGTACCGTTTTCATCAGCAAAGCCTGCAATTTTTCCAAACTGTGGTTTTTGTTGACTTTCATTTACCACGGCATCCGTCACTTTTAATACAACAGCTTCAATGGGAACACATTGTTCAGAATCGTTTATTAATGTGTTGGCAAATGTTTTGGTAAATTGCGAATTATCCGAAGCTAACTCATATCCTGCAGAAGAAAATACTTGAGAGGATTTGTATTTTGTTGCTGACTCATCGGCACAACTTCTGATTTCTATATCTGCTCGCATAGCTTGATAAAAAGATGGTCCGGACTCACAAGCGTCTGTAATTACAAGTGTATGAGTAATATCTTTAGCATACACCTGCATGCTGGCTTTTAAATTATTGATATTGAAATAGCTGAATTCATCGTTACGATCTGCATCTACAGGAATCCAATAACCAACATCATTTAAAAATTTACCATGACCGGCATACCAAATAACTAAGGAATTAACATGATTACGTTTTACTAAATCACGTAATTCAATAGAGAAAAATTTATCCATTTGAGCCTTGGTCATATTTTCTTTATGAATAATATTATGCACTTGATAATTGGAAAGGGCAGATTTCATTAATCGAATATCTTTTACGGGACCTTCCAAAGAAGCAAAAGATTCGTAGCTTGAGTTTTCTATAAATACTACCCAAGTCTTTCCCATAGGATTGTTTTCAGAAAGCAATGCGCTTTCACGATTCAGATAATATTCGCGTGTTAAAGTATTATCGTAAATATCGGTAACTTTAACAGTAATTTTAGACTGACCGCTAATATCTATTGATGTTGAAAAACCGGGATTCTTTTCGTTTCTGTTAAATGGAATAATTGCTCCATTAAAAGTAATCGACTTAATTAAACTTTCGTCTTTTACATCACCTTCAAACAATACGACCGGTAAATCGTTCTCTAATAAAACCTGATTATTTTCATCAGTAAAAGGAAAAACAAAAGATATATCTGGAGGTGTATTTTCAACGCGTTTAATACTGTATTTAGTTGTTGCAACATTGCCATAGGCATCTTCGGCAGTAACACTAAACTCATTACGATTAGTTAAATCTAATTTAGCAAAATACTCATAATTCCCATTATTGTTCAGTGGGACAACGTATTTACCATCGGGAGTATATTGATCGATAATCTCTCCGCCATTGATACTTATATCTTCAATGTCACTTTCTTCTTGAACAACAATTTTTATATCCGCTTCTTTCTGATCAAAAGTAACACGAATTTCATCGTTTTTAAAATTATCGTTGACTATGGCAATTACCGGTTTGTTATTTTCTCTTTTTAATTCAAATAATCTGGATTTAGAATCATTTAAAAATTCAGGATTTATCTCTTTAACATTAGCAAGACTTATAATTTTCGAGTAATCTAAAATAGCTGCGTCTTTTCTTGCTATTACATCATAAGCTTTAGCTCTTTTATACAAAGCGTAAACATTTTCAGGGTCTTGATTTATCACGTTAGAATAATCAGCAATAGCGTTCATATGCTGACTGAAATCTACATACATATCGGCACGATAATTAATTAAATCTAAAATATCATCATCGGTTTTATAAAGAAAAATTACTTTAGACAAATCATTAATAGCCTGAGAAAGGTCTAATTTCTTTTGATAAGAATAGACACGTGTTAGAAATGCTTGTTTATGATTTTTCGACAAAGCCATAGTCCTGTTGGCTTCTTGAATGGCTTCGTCGTATCTTTCCTGTTCATATAGTGCTTTTGCCAAATAATTATGAGCGGCTATATGGTTTGGATTTTTCTCTATAGTTGAGCGAAAGGAAGCTTCTGCAGCCTTATAGTTTTTTAGAATAAATTCTAAATCACCTATTTTATAGTAAGTTTCAGGAAGATCGTCTACATCGAGTGAAAGTTTAGCATAATGTAAAGCTTTTTTCCACTCCTTAATTGAATAGAGGGCTTTTATTTGTTTTGAATATATGAGCAAATCTTTCTTTTCAAAATTTAGATATTGGGCATACTTTTCAGCAGCTTTTTCGTAATTTTTTAAGTCGAAATTTAAATTACCGTTACTTAACCAAGCATCAACATTTTCTCGATCAAGTTTATTTACTGCATCATAATCTTCAATGGCTTTTTCCGGCTGATTGGTTTTACTATATGCTTGAGCACGATAAAAATATGCTTTAATATAGTTTTTATCTAACTCTATAGCTTTGGTAAAACCCTCTATAGATGGGACGAACAAGCCTTTTTTAAAGTTCTTTGAGCCTGCTTTATAATGATCTTTGGCTTTTTCTTGAGCTTGTATAGCGATTGTGCTTATAAACAAGCTAATAATTAAAAGAATCGTTTTTAGTTTCATGGCATTTTATTTTTAGGGGATAATTCCATACAATTTAGCTAACAAAGTTAAAGAAAAAAGTGTGCAATACCAAGTATTTAGAATGATTTTTATATCTTACTTTTGATACAAGGTTTTTGTATCTTACGAAATAATATACAACATAAGTCAAAATATTCGTTATACTCTTATGTTTTTTGTTATTTTACTACGGAAATATTGGAAAAATGAAAATAAAAATACTGTTGGCTTTCTTAGTTTTAAGTTTATTTCTTGTTGATTGTCAGAAAGATGCATACACCCCACTGCCTTATGTAGAAGTAAATATTCAGATTTTTCCTAACTCCACTCAATATTTAGATTTGAATGCTGTTGGCGGATTTATTTATTTAACAGCGAATTATCCCAGTCGAGGAATAATTGTATATCGTGTTGGAGCTGCTGATTTTGTAGCCTTTGAGCGTACTTGTCCACACGATCCTGATGAATGCTGTACCGGTAATGTTTGTTCTCGCTTAGTTGTTGAGGATAATAGATTATATATATCCGATCCTTGTTGCGGCTCGGTATATTTAATCCTTGACGGTAGTAATGTGAGTGGACCTTCGCAATACCCTTTGAAACAGTATCATACATCTTATGACGGAACCGTATTACGTATTTTCAATTAAATTTTAATACTTCCCAAAAAGCCAAAGTAAGGCGAGTTATCATCGATTAAATATACCGATCTTAAACCTATTTCGAAAGGAATAAAGGAACGTAAAAAATGAACATCAAAAAGTAAATCATTTCCTATTGAGCGGTAAACATCTTTATTGCCACTTATACTTTTTACTTCATCATAAAAAACAGCAAGTGTAATTCGTTTTATGTACAATAAGGAGCTTAAATTAAAGTCAGGATAAATTAATGGTAATTTATAATCTACCTTATAGCTGAATACGTTTTCAAAATTTAATCCGTTATAACCTCTCGCAAATGCAATTTGATCGTTATAAAAATAAGCATCACCAAAACGTTTTTGATAAGCAAAATAAAAGCGCAACCCTTGATGTTTAATAATTCCCGGAAAATAAAACAGAGAGCTGAATGCAAATAAATCACCACTTTCGTCAAAGGGAGTTTGTCGGTATAAAAAAGAGAATGACTGTCCCCATTTTGGGTAAACCGATTGTTTTGGCGATAGTTGATAATTAGAAAAAGAAAGGGAATAATCCAGTACTTTATAATTACTCTGTTGAAAATCTATTCCTGTATTTAATACATCCAACTGCTTGTATTCAAAATTTATTCGTGGCTGAATACGCTGATACCAATTGCCTGAAGTAAAAAATAAAGGAATGTAAATGCCATATTTGAAATTAGTTTCGTTATATCCTAACACAAAAGAGCTGTCTCTTTCTGCATCATAAACATTCCTTTCGCGATAGCCATATTCTCCGCTTAAACTCACAGCGGTATACCATCCTAAATATGTTGCATCAGCAAAATAAGTACCTTCTCTATTGTTTAAATCATATTTGTATCCCAAACTCAAAAAAAATGTGGAAAGCTTGTTTTGTGAATTTACCGAGATACCGGGACTAAAGCCATAAGTATCCATCGACATAGTAAAAGGACCCCAGCTATGCGGATTAATTAAATGTCCTAATTTGCTGTATTTTTTGATTTCATATTTTTCTTGAGGGATGTTATCACTTGTGAAAACAGTGTCTTCTTGTTGGTGTAGAATTTCTGCTAAGGGATAATTGGTATTTTTTACTTCTGTAATCGGAATCCAACTTTCCGGTTTGAGTTCGGTTTTTGCTATTTGATTTCCATCAGAAGTGTATTCCGAATACAATAACTGTTGTTTCCATATTTGCGGAGAGTGGGCACCAAATGCAGAAGATGTAATTTGATAAATATTTTTTGTTGGTAAATGTAAAGCGTAGATATTGCTTATTCCCGAATATGCTCCTTGATATAAAACATAATCATTCCAATAAACAGCTTTTGTAATATCTATATCGCCAAAAGGCAATAAATACTTATAGTCGCCCGACAAAACATCAAATTCAATTATGCTTTTTCCTTGTTTATTTAGGCTTATTGCAATTATTTTTTTGCCGTCTTCCGACCAAGAGGGATAGCTGAAAAAATCGTTAGTTGGTGTTGTATAAATCCTTTCTTTTTGTCCGCCTGATAATTCAATAATAGCAAGTCTGTTTTGACTGTTAATAGTTGATTCTGAAACAACAATTTTTGTGGCATCATTATTTAATGCAGGGGCAAAATAGCGTTGCTTAGAACTTATAATATGTTTTTCTTTTGTCTTTAAAGAGTAGGTAAGTATTTTAGTAAATGATTGATAACTCCATCGAGGATCAAATTCATATTCCGCCCAACAAATTAATCCGTTTTTTGAAGACAGCGTTTCCGAAAGATACCAAGCCGGTCTTTGTATTTTTTTCTCTTCACCGTTTTCATTAATTAACACCAAGTACCCTATATCATCGTAGGCTTTTTTATAAGCAAGTATCTGATTATCAGAAATAGGTAATGGATTTATATAATTAATATATGATGTAGAATGTGTTAAGAATTGAAAATCTGTTTTCTTAATACTCCTGTCTTGTTTTGTCCAAATGGAATCTAAATCAGACAAAACAGAATAATAAAAATCTTTTTTATTAAAACCTGTTGTATTTTTAATTGCATTAGAAAAAGGAGTAATTGAAAACGGTTTCCGAGCAACATTATTCAAAGCATTATTCCATAATTCGATGCCGTATTTTGCTCTACCATATCCTACCAAATAATATCCAAGATGATAATGTGTTGTGGTAAAATTTTTAAATGATCCGTGAGCGGCTTTATCATAAGAATAAATACCTTTTTGCAAAAGTTGAGCTCGTAATTCCATTTCGAAAAATGGCTGACGACCTCTACCTGTTTTACTTAAGGCTGTTTCCGTAACAACAGCATCACCTTCTATAAACCACCAAGGAACAAATAAACCGTAAACTCCTACAGTAATTTGTTCTCCAAATATTGAGTATAAGATTTTTGTTATACCCTGATGCATTTTGTCTATTTGTACAACATGGCGATACTCATGAATAGCTAATTGTTGGAACCATTCTTGGGCATAAGATTCTTGTGGAGATTGAGTAAACATTTCTATTCTACGTGGTGCCCATCCAACCTCTCCATTACTTTCTACCGATCTATTATGTAATAATACCGATATTTTAGGTGGCTTATTCTGTAATGTTTTCCCGTCTAATGCTTGTGCGTATTCCAATACGTTAGTCACGTAATTTGCTTGGTTTTCAAAGCCTTCGGGAAATATTACCTGAAAATTTCTACTGTTGATTTGTTTCCACTTAATATTTCCGGGACTTTGTCCTCCTGCATAAAATTGTCCTTTTGCCGTATTGAGAAACAAACTCATAACAAAAATGTATAAGATAAATTTCCTAAATATTATAGTGTTTTTAAAAATCATAAATCATTTTCAATAATTCACGAAATTAGTAAAAATAGGAATAAACAAATTTTTATAAGACTATTGTCATATATTAAAATGTACTACCTTTGTACTTTCTTCGTTTAACTTAAAAAGTTGTTTTTTAAACTCCCAAAAACAAATAATTGAAACTCTTAATTAATGCAATATAGGGCTAAAAATCAGTTGAAAGATTATGATTAGATTATCCGTTATCATTATTAGCCTAAACGAAGAACGCAACATAAGGCGTTGTTTATTATCCGTAAAAGCACTAGCTGACGAAATTTTAATTTTAGATTCTTTTTCTACAGATAAGACAAAAAAAATTGCCGAAAGTTATGGTGCTACAGTAATTCAAAAACAGTTTGAAGGATACGTAGCTGCGCGGCGAGATGTTGAAAGTAGAGCCGCAAATGATTATATACTGGCTATTGATGCCGATGAGTCTTTGTCGGAAGAGCTTCATAAATCTATAGTAGAACTTAAGAAAAATTGGATAAAAGATGGTTATTATGTGGCTCGTAAAACCAATTATTGCGGAAGATGGATAAATCACAGTGGTTGGTATCCCGACAGGAAACTCAGACTTTACAAGCGAGGGAGTGGAGAATGGACAGGAAAGTATGTACACGAAAAATATATGTTATTTCCTGATAAAACAACCGGAATTTTAAAAGGAGATATGCTTCACTATTCCTATTATAAAGAAAAAGAGCATTGGGCGAGAGCTGACAAATATGCCAATTTAGCTGCTCAAGAACTTTTCGAAAATGGTAAAACAACTAGTGTTTTTCAAACATATTTTAAAGCTGTTGTAAAATTTATGCGCGATTACGTGAAAAATTTAGGCTTTTTAGATGGAAAAAAGGGTTATACCATTTGCAAAATAACAGCTTGGGGAACATATAAAAAATATGCAAAACTGTTAGAATTAAATAAAACCCGAAAGAATTCCTGATTTTTTACCACTTTTGCAAAAAAACATTTCTATGCTTACATTTATAGATTGGAACGTTGCGCCGGAAATATTTACTATTGGAGGTCATGAGATTCGTTGGTACGGACTTCTATTTGCCCTATCTTTCTTTTTTGGATATATGCTATTAGGGAAGTTTTTCAAGATGGCTAAATTGCCTGAAACCTTGTTGGATAAATTAGCAACTTATATGCTGATTGCCACCGTGCTTGGTGCTCGTTTAGGACATATTTTCTTTTATGAACCAAGCTATTACCTTGCCAACCCAATAAAGATGCTTTATATCTGGGAGGGCGGATTAGCAAGTCATGGCGGTGCTCTTGGTATTATTATAGCTTTAGGAATATTTGCTTATCGCGAAAAACTCAGCTTTTTTTGGCTTACCGATAGGGTTGTAATTGCCGTTGCTCTTGCATCATTTTTAATTCGTATTGGAAATTTGATGAATTCAGAAATATTTGGTCATGTTACCGATGTGCCTTGGGGATTTAAATTTTATCGCGCTTTTCCTCCGGGTACCGAGGTGCTTCCTCATCATCCTACTCAGCTTTACGAAGGCTTATCATATCTTCTTATTTTTGCTTATCTTATTTGGTATTTCTATAAAAAACAAGGAAAACCACCAGTTGCTTATATTACAGGAATTTTTATGATAGGGATTTGGGGCATGCGTTTTCTTATAGAGTTTGTAAAAGAAGATCAGGTTGCTTTTGAGTCGAATATGACATTGAATATGGGTCAATGGATGAGTATACCGTTTTTCTTATTCGGAGTCTATTTTATAATTTATAGCCGAAAAAACCGAAAATAATAAACCTTACATCTAACTCAAATTAACCTATACCAATAGCATTATCTTATTTTTTAAACGGTTCTCCTTTTGTGTGCAAAAAATATTTTGTCGATAAATACAATGCATGCATAATAATTTAGAGATATTTATTATATTTGGGGCTCCAAATAAAAAATAAAATTATGATATTACTTAATCCCAAAAATCGTAAACGTTTTTATCCGGATAAACGTTCCGAAGAAATAATGGCAAAAACCGTTGCTTTTTTTGAAAATAAAGGAAAAGCAAGTTTAAAAAAGGATGATCAAGAACGTACTTGGTATCAAGAATTTATAGATTTCCTTGCTAAGGAGCAAATATTTGCCGATTTGCTCACACCGGCTAAATATGGTGGGGAAAATGCCCGTTGGGATATGTGGCGTATTCAGGAATTTAACGAAATAATTGGGTTTTACGGATTAGCTTACTGGTATGTTTGGCAGGTTACTATTTTAGGTTTAGGTCCTATTTGGATGTCTGACAATGAAAAAGCAAAAGAAAAAGCCGCAAAATTATTACGTGGAGGTTCAATATTTGCTTTTGGCTTATCTGAGAGAGACCATGGTGCCGACGTATATTCTACCGAAATGCGTCTTAGTCCACAAAGTGACGGTAGTTATCTAGCTAATGGTTCTAAGTATTATATTGGGAATGCCAATAAAGCAGATATGGTTTCTACCTTTGGTAAACTTGATAATGGTGATTATGTATTTTTTGCAGCTAATTATCAAAGTTCAAAATACGATTTGGTAAAGAATACAGTAAATAGTCAAAATTATGTTGGCGAATATGCATTACACGACTATCCTGTTTCGGAAGATGACATTTTAGCTAAAGGACCCGTAGCTTGGGATAATGCATTAAATACCGTAAATGTTGGAAAATATAATCTTGGTTGGGCTTCAATAGGAATGAGTACTCATGCTTTTTACGAAGCCATAAATCATGCTGCAAAAAGAAGTCTTTACGGAATGTTTGTTACTGATTTTCCACATGTTAAGCGATTATTTACTGATGCTTATACTCGTTTGGTAGCAATGAAATTATATGCTTCACGTACAGCTGATTACATGCGTTCGGCTTCTTTAGAAGATCGTAGATATATGCTTTACGATCCAATTATGAAAATGAAAGTTACTACTCAAGGCGAAGAAGTAGTAAACTTATTATGGGATGTTATTGCGGCTAAAGGTTTTGAGAAAGATACTTTTTTTGAAATTGCCGCCAGAGATATTCGTGCTTTACCTAAATTGGAAGGTACTGTACATGTAAATATTGCTCTTATAATTAAATTTTTACAAAATTATCTCTTTGTACCAAAAGATTATCCTGAAATTCCACAGCGTAGTGATGCTGCCGATGATGAGTTTTTATTCAATCAAGGGCCAACACGCGGCTTAGGAAAAATACAATTTCACGATTATAATAAAGCACTTGATTTATATGATTTACCAAATATTAAAATCTTCCGTAATCAAGTGAATTTATTTAAAGAATCGTTGATGAATGCTCCTGCAACTCCGGAACAAACAAAGAATGTTGATGTAATGCTTACCATTGGCGAAATGTTTACTTTGGTTCCTTACGCTCAACTTATTTTGGAAAACGCGAAAATTATGAAGATTGATGAAGTTTTAGTTGACCAAATTTTTGATTTTATCGTTCGTGATTTTAGTAAGTTTGCTTTGGAGATGTACAATAAACCAAGCAGCACAGAGAAGCAAATGGAATATTGTATGCGCATGATTCAAAAACCAAATGTTGATACAGCAAGAGCAAAAACCATTTGGAAAGATTATGTTTATGCTAATGTGGATGCTTACGAAATGAACCCTTAATATTATATTAAGTTATTTGGTTTTACTTTAATCTGGTAGTATGAATGTTGGGGATTAATTAGAATATTTATATCATAAATATTTCTACAACAATTCCAGTCGGTAAGAATCCATTTTTATAAAGATAAAAAGTAAAATGGTAAAAGCCCAAAGAGAACTTCCTCCATAACTAAAAAACGGAAGCGGAATTCCTATAACCGGAGATAATCCGATAGTCATTCCAATATTCACCGCAAGGTGAAAAAACAGTATAGAGGCTACTCCATAACCATAAATCCTACTAAAAGCCGAGCGTTGCCTGTCTGCAACGTATAGAAGTCGGATGAAAAGTATTATAAACATAATTATAACCAAACTGCTACCTAAAAAGCCCCATTCTTCGCCTACGGTACAAAAAATAAAGTCGGTACTTTGTTCAGGAACAAATTTGTATTTTGTTTGTGTACCTTGTAAAAACCCTTTTCCACTGAGCCCTCCCGAGCCAATAGCAATAAGCGACTGATGAACATTATATCCGGCTCCGTGGAAATCGGTTTTTTTACCCAATAAAACTTCTATACGAGTTTTTTGGTGTTCTTGTAATATATTTTCAAAAGCATAATCAACAGAAAACACAAAGGCTACAATAATGGCGAATATGCTAAAAAGGGTAAATAAGTTTTTTCTTACTTTTTGGGTTATAAGAAATAGCACTATAGTAATAGCAGTAATAACACCTAATACTAAATATTTACCTGCCATGAGTGTAAATACAAACAGAATAACTATAACAAAGCCTAAAATCAAAAAGTTACCACTAAAACCTTCACGATATAAAACTAAAATAAAAGCCACATACACCAAGGCGGAACCCGTATCATTTTGAAGTAAAATTAAGCCTAATGGGATAATTAAAAGTGTTGCTGCAATAATTACATTTCTTGGTTTTTTTAAATTGATATTCAGCCCACTCAGGTAACGCGCTAAAGCCAAATTAGTTGCAACCTTAGCAAATTCTGCGGGTTGAAGAGAGAATCCACCAATATGTATCCACGATTTTGATCCTGCTATTTCTTTCCCGAAGAACAAAACAGCAACCAATAATAACATAGCCACTCCATATATTAAATAGGAAAAGGAGGTGAAAAATTTCATATCAATCATCATAATGATAAAAGCCAAGATGACGGATGTTGCTATCCATACAAGTTGCATTCCGTAACGTTGAGATCGATCAAATAAAGAAGGGTGTTCCGGATTATAAACGGCAGAATAGATACTAAAAAGACCCATAGAAACCAGTAGCAGATACATAATTACCAGCCACCAATCAATATTATGATATATGCTTTTCCTCTGTCTCATTAACGTGGAATCAAATCGGCATCTAAAATTCTTTTTTCTTTCTTTTTTCTCTTTATTTCACCGTAGAAATATTTTTCCATCATCAGGCTGGCTATTGGAGCAGCCCAAGTTCCTCCATAATCACCTGCATTTTCAACTACAACAGCAATAGCTATTTTAGGATTTTCTTTTGGAGCAAAAGCAATAAAAACACTATGATCTTTTCCGTGTGGATTTTGAACGGTACCCGTTTTTCCACATACAATAATGGAGTCGAGAGATGCTCGCCAAGCAGTACCTCCCACTTCAGCAACATGTTCCATTCCCTCAATTACCTTTTCAAAATGTTTTTTATCAACCGGAATATTATTCTTTATTTTTGCCGTTAGTGTATAATTATCGGGTTTATCAATGGCTCTCACTAAGTGTGGAGAGTAGTAAAATCCACGATTAGCAATAGCTGCTGTCATATTCGCCAGCTGAATAGGCGTAATTAATATTTCTCCTTGTCCGATAGATAAAGAACGTACTGTTAGGGCATTCCAGCGACCGCGATATAGCTTATCATAATATGCCGCTGTAGGTATATTTCCTCTGCTTTCGTACATTAAATCCGTATTAAATTTTTCGCCTAAGCCAAAGCTTTTTACAATAGCGTACCATTTTTCATAGGCTTTATGAGTATTTGAATATTTAGGGTTGTTTAGTATACTCTTAAAAACTTGCCAGAAAAATGGATTGCACGACTGTTGAATACCGTAAACTAAAGATAATGGTGTATCGTGATAGTGTGTACATTTTATTGGTGTAGATTCCGGTCCCTCGCAGCTAAATTTAGTTTGAGCCGTAATAGCATGCTCTTCTAATCCCACCAAAGCATTTATTAACTTAAAAGTAGAACCCGGAGGATAGCTGGCCATTAAGGCTCGATTATAAAGAGGTTTTAAACTGTCTTTAACTAAAAGATTAAAGTTTTTGCCCCGTTTACGGCCGACTAACATAGCCGGATTAAAAGAAGGACTTGATACTAAACTTAATATTTCGCCACTCGACGGTTCAATAGCTACAATACTTCCAATTTTATTTTGCATAAGGGTTTCGCCATATGCCTGAAGTTCTAAATCCAAACCCGTATATAGGTTTTCACCTTGTACCGCTAGAGTATCAAAACGGCCATCTTTATAACTTCCTTTTACTCTATTAAAAACATCAACCATTACATATTCTGAGCCTTTGCTGCCACGCAATACCCTTTCGTAATATTTTTCCAAACCGCTTTTTCCGATATAATCACCTGATTTATAATAACTGTCGCGTTTTAAATCTTTACGGCTTACTTCTCCAACATCACCTAAGTTTAATGCAGCTACAGAAAAAGGATAACGACGCAGAGTACGTTTTTGAACATAGAAGCCGGGGAAATCATAAAGAATTTCTTGCAGATAAGAAAATTCTTCTTTGGGCAATTGACCCATAAACAAAGAGGCTTTATATGGAGAATATTTTCTTGCTTTTGTATAATACTTTAAAAAATCTTTTTTTGAAATATTTAATAAATTACAAAATTGGTTAGTATCTATAGATTTTAACTGATTTGGTATAATCATTAAAT